>JBMOPR010000568.1:0-12517 GCA_049323075.1 Pseudomonadota bacterium | reverse complement strand
GAACTGCGCGGCAAGCGCAGCGAATATGGCGCACTGCAAAAGGCCCTGGGCACACTGCTGACCGAGATCAAGTCGAAAGCGAAGGGCAATAAGGAAATCGAGGCTGAAGTCGCCGCGCTGGAACAACAGCTGGCCACCGTCACCGGTCAGAACGATCCGGTGGTATTGCAGAAACAGCAACAGCTGGATGAATTGAAAAATCGCGCGGTGAAGCTGGAACAGGATCTCGGTCTGCGGGAATAAGTGCGCGAAAGTGCCGCCGCATGCGATTTCTGCCGGATGTTGTATCCTTTTGACATCAAGGGCCACCTCGCAGCGGCGACATTGTGATCACCCCCACTGCCTGCAAAAAGAACACTGACTGCACATGGCTGCGGCAGGTCTCGATCTGCCTTGGCGTGGCGCTGCTGCTGCCCTCCATTTCTGCCCGCTCCAGCTGGTATGGACCGGAACCCTTCCGGCGCGAACGCATCGAGGGCCGCGATTTCGACTATGGCACCGAGGGTTTTCTGGACCGCTTCAGCTACAATCCCCTGCCCGTCCTGCAACCGGCATTGCGCGCCCCCCGCGACGGCGTGATTGGCATCGGCGGCAGCACCAAGTCCAACGAACTGTATGTGCGCGAGCAGGTGCAATTGTCCCTGCCCACAGACAATTCCCTGTATGCCGGCTATCGCTTCCTGCGGTTTGAGGATTTTGACGGCCACTACGACGAGCAACTGCTGGGCATCGGCACGCACGATTCCACCTGGAGCCTGGTGTTCTGGGGTGACGTCGAAGGCGCGAAAAGTGAAACCGACATGCAGCTCGAATTGCAACTGCATGATCAGGAAAACAATCAGTTGCGCCTGATACTCGCAGCGCCGGATGCCATCTTCAACAAAAAAACTGACAGCAGTGACGAATACCTGGATCAGCCCTACACCGGATACATGGCCGGCCAGTGGGCGCTGACACCCCGGCAAATGCTGTATGGCTTTCTCAACTGGAACAATCCCACCCGGTTTTTTTCCGACGAAATCGATGCCCTGGTTGAAGACCGGCAACTGTCCGCCGGCGTCGGTACGCTGCTGACACAACAACACTGGATTCTGGGGCTGGAAATGGAAGGACTCCATGGCGAGCGCGAACGGAATGGCATGTCAGCAACCGATCCGGTCAACCAGACCCTGCATCGCCGCTTCCACCAGTTCACCCTGGAAGCGCGTACCCGCCGCGACTGGCAACACCAGTCATGGTTCGGCGTGCGCCATCTGGCATTCGATGAAGACGACGAGCAACCATACAATGCCGAAAAGTGGCAGCATCTGCAGCGTCAGGAAACCTATTTATACGCGGGACATCAGTGGCCGATGAGTGACAGCGTGACATTCGCTCCCACACTGATTGCCGGTTACGCCGAGATCGACGAACTGCATCCGTTACAGCCGGAAAAAAACGAAAGTGAAAGCACGGTGCTGGCCAAACTGGTGCCGTCCTTCGTATTCGCATTGCGCAAGGACAACTCGGCCACCATCACTGCCAGTCCAACCCTATACCTGCACCGGGCGGCCTTTGGTGGCGGCATGGTCCAGCTGGAAATTCCGCTGTGAACCTCAGGTATCCGCCCAGCGCCGCACCAGATTGTGGTAAATCCCGGAGAGCCGCACCACCTCGGGATGATCGACACCCTGCTCTGCAGCCAGCGCCTGAATGCTCTGATCCAGGTCGTACAGCAGCTCGCGCTCACCGTCATCGCGCACCATGCTCTGCATCCAGAAAAACGAACACACCCGCGCCCCCCGCGTCACCGGCATCACCTGATGCAGGCTGGACGACGGATACAGCACCATGTGCCCCGCCGGCAACTTCACCGCCTGCGCACCAAACTTGCCTTCGATCATCAACTCGCCACCGTCGTATTCTTCCGGCTCGCTCAGAAACAGTGTCATGGAAAGATCCGTGCGAATCCGGGTCACTGTGCCTTTCACGAACCGGATCGCATTGTCCACGTGCACACCGAAATGTTCGCCACCCTGATAACGGTTGAACAGCGGCGGAAAAATTTTCAGCGGCAGCGCAGCGGAAATGAACGGGCCGTGACTGGCCAGCGCGTCAAGAATTTCATTGCCCAGCTGCTGGGCCAGCGGCGACTGCTCCGGCAGTTGCTGGTTCTGTTTTACGGCGCCGGACTGCACCCCTGCTGTCACCTTGCCATCCACCCATTGCGCGGCATCCATACGCTGGCGAAAACGCTTTACCGTATCCTGGTCCAGCACGTCGGGCAGGCAGATCAACATAGGACTCTCCTGAACAATGGGTCTGAAAAAAGTGTGTCCTGAAAATAGCACAGGCATTCCGGTGCTGCACCGGAATGCCTGTGCCTGTTGCCATGGTGTCGATCGGAAAGTGTCGATCAGAACTTGTAGGTAGCCGTCACGAAGCCAGAGCGGCCGGGAGCCACGTACACGAACGGAGTAGCACTGCGATACAAGGCATCGAAGTAACGCTCGTCGGTGGCATTCAACACGTTCAGGCGCACACCCAGCTGTTCGGTGAACTGGTATTCCGCCAGCAGATCGTAACGCCAGTAGGCAGGAACCTCGGTCAGCAGGCCGGTAGTGGTATTGGGTATGGCGGCCCAGGTTCCACCGTTGACATCGTCCCGGTAGGTAGCGGTCATGCCCACGGCAAACTGGCTGGTCAGTTCATAACGGTTCAGCAGCGTCAGGGTTTTCTCCGCCACGTTCGCCAGTTCCAGTCCGATCAGATCCGTGTTGGTGGCATCGGTGATTTCAGTGTCGAGATGAGCCAAACCGCCCGCCACGCTCCACTGGTCGGTGATGTTGCCTGACACACCCAGTTCCGCACCCAGCACTTCCGCTTCACCGCTGTTATCCCACACGGTGATCGTTGCCGCGGGGTTGGACGGAGTGGGAGCCGGCACCCGGTGGTCGATGCGGGCGTCGTCCTTCTCGGTCTGGAATACTGCAAACGTCAGCAGGGTGCGGCGATCGAACAGTTCCCACTTGGTACCGATTTCATAGTTGGTATTCTGTTCTACATCCAGTTCCTCGGTTTCGGTACCCAGGCCACCATAGGCAACCGCAGTTCCATCCACCAGCTCGCCTACCGGGTTGGACGACGTCGCATACGAGGCATAGATGCTGCCATTAACCACCGGCTTGAAGATGCCGCCCACGTGCCAGTTCAGGAAATGGTCCTTGGTGGACGCTTCGGCCGCGGTGTCGACGTAATCATTGCGCGTAATCGTTTTGTCGTTTTCATAGTAGTCATAACGCAGACCGCCGAACGCTTGCCACCAGCGGTTTATTTCCAGCGTGTCCATCACATACAGCGCCTTCGAGTTCAGCTCGGTGGTGGTTTCGTCGGGGCTGCGGGAGATCCTGCCGTCCCAGGCGCGCGGGTCCGGGTTGTACAGGTCGATATTGTTGTTATTGGGCGTGAGATTGGTGTTGATGGCCGGTACCACGTACGGCAGATTGGCCATCTTCTCGTTGGTCAGCTCAAAGCCGAGCACCACCGTGTGCAGCATGTCGCCCTGCTCGATCTCGGTGATGAAATTGGTGGCGTGGCCAACATAGATATTGTCCTGATCCCGGTTTTTCGGGCTGGAGCTAACGGTTTCAGCGGTGAAATTGGGATTGCTGGGCGCGCCGGCAATGTAGCTGTTGTTGGTTTCGCCGTAACGGGTCTGCGAACTGAGACGCCAGTTGTCATTGAGCTGCCAGTCGATCTTGAACGTGCCGATATCGGCCTGGGTTTCCCAGAAATCCCGCGTGGTCTGGCCGTAGAAATTGGTCAGGTCCACTTTGGCGGGACGATTGTGGGGCAGATCGTAGGGAATACCCCAATCCGGCATCGCATCGGTGTCCAGGTGGTAGTAATCCACCACAATATTGACGTCAGCGCTGATGTCATAGCGCAGAGACAGCGCAGCGCCCTTGCGCTCATCAAAAACCTCATCACGACCTGCCACGTTGGTGTCGTGATACAGCACGTTGGCACGCACCGCCAGGCTTTCGCTCAGCTGTTCGTTGGCATCCAGGGTTGCGCGCTTGTAGTCGTCAGTGCCCGCACCCAATTCGGCAACAACAAAGGAATCCATTTTCGGCATCTTGGTGACACTGTTCACCGCACCACCGGTAGTACCGCGCCCCGCAAACGTGGAGCTGGGGCCCTTGGAGATTTCGATCTGCTCCACCGCAAACGTTTCGCGCGACAGTACGCCTGGATCACGCAAACCGTCCACGAACACATCGTTGCGCGCCTCAAAACCCCGGATGATGAAGCGATCGCCGTAGGTGTTGCCACCCTCGCCGGTGCCCAGCGTCACACCCGGCTGCACCCGCATCACTTCCTTCATGGAGGTGGCGCCGGTAGCCTTCATGGTTTCCTTGGGAATAACCATTATCGTGCTGGGCTGATCCAGAATCGGCGCGGTACGCTTGGCTTCACCCGAGCGGTTCACCTTGAACGGCGCTGTCTCGTCAGCATAGGGATTGGCGTCGCCCTTCGCAGCATCAACCGCGTCGCCCCGCACGGTGACCGCATCCAGGGTCACCACTTCTTCTTTCGGCTTGTCCGCCGGCTTTTCGGCGGTCGCCTCTTCCGCCACACCCGGCTGCACCACGCCGCTCAGGGCCAGCAACGACAGTGACAACAGGTTGCTGCGGCGCAGGCCGGCAGACTGGCGCAAACTGAAAGGCGCAATTTTCCCCGCAGGTTTTTTAGACATGACAAATCCCCTATCCCGGTCAATGGACAACTGTAAGAACGATGGCAGTAAGCTGGTGCTGGCAATGACTCACGCAGAAGAGCGATGCTTCTCGCTAACATCCGCGAGTTATAAAACAAATAATAACTATTCGCGAATGATAATTTTAATCGTTCCGATGTCAATCCTTGATTGACTGTTTTTCAGTCCGCGGCAACAAAAGAGCAACAAAAAACCCCGCACGAAGGCGGGGTTTGAGGGGGAATGGCTGTTCCGGTGCGTTTACGGGGAGGGTATGACGAACTCCCCTTCCGACACCACGCGCTTGTCGCTGCCCACATTGCCATTGGGATAGCCGGTGAAAGAGAACAGACCTACCAGCTTGCCGCCGCCATCCTTCAGGATCTCCAGCCTGCCCGGCTCGGCGGCCGAGGTGCGGTAGCTGGTTTCTTCTCCTTTCTTCTGGATAGAGGCCTTGAAGTACTTCAGTTCGTAGACGCCCACGCCCACATACTCGTCCACCATGATAGTCACTTCAAATTCACCGCCCTTGGCACTGATGCGCATGGCGCCGAATTCATTCAGATCCTTTTCCACGCTCAGCGTGGGCACATTGTCGCTCTGACCACCGGCCGCAAAGTTATGCTTGAAGAAGAACTGGGTGCCATCGGTGCGGGTGCCACGGCCAGTACGGGGGTCTTTTGGTACCGGGGGGGCCACCGGCTTGGGCGGAGTCGCGGCGGCCACAGCGGCAGGTGCAGCAACAACAGCCGCTGCTGCGGCAGGCTTGGGCTCCACTTTCGGAGCGGGCTTGGGTTCCGGTTTCGGCACTTCCGCCACCACCAGCTTGCCGTCCTTGAATTCGCACGGTGTGCTCTGGCCAGCCTTTACGCAGGTGCCCTTGCCAGCCGGACTGACACCATTTCGCACCGGTCCGGTATAGCGGGTACCATCGGCCAGCTCCACCACGGCATTCACGGGGGCGCGGTCGTCCACCCAGTTGCCGGTGGCTACACTGCCGTCACGCAGGCTGACCCGGAATTCACCGGATTTCTTGCCGCCCTTCCAGCTGCCTTCGAATTTTTCGCCGGCCGGGGTGGTCAACACACCCTTGCCCTGACGCACATTGCCGGAAAAGTTGCCCTTGAAGATTTCGCCCTTGGCCGATGTGAAAGTGCCCTCGCCCTGCATCTTGCCGGCAACCCAATTGCCGTCATACACATCACCGTTGGCCCAGGTCATCTTGCCCTGGCCGTTCTCCTGGTTGTTGCTCCAGTTTCCGTCGTAGCGGTCGCCTGCCGGCGTGGTAAATACACCGTGACCTTCCCGGCTGCCGTCCACCCAGTTGCCGTCATACACTTCACCCCGGCTGGAAGTGAACTTGCCTTTGCCATGAAAACGGTTGAAGGCATTGCGCTCGCCTTCGTATTCAATGCCGGCCAGGGCGGTCGAACCGGCCATCAAAACTGCCATTCCAAGAAAAACCAGGGTTTGAAGCTTCATTGCATATTTCCAGTGAGTGTAAACAGTCGAGACAACCACACGTTCCGCCATTTTGCAGCTTATTCAGAATGTTACCGAATCAGCCTAATATTTATAGCAAAGACAGTGGAATAAATACACGGCTACCGTCACCTGTCGCACCGGCGGCCATTCCCTCCCATCCGTTAGCACTTCCCGCGCTTCGAATTTATTTGTTTAAGATGCATGACTACCAAAAGCGTAGCCAATATCCGGATTTTCTGCCGGAAACGTAATCAGGCGCTCTCTTTCACCCGGAACCAGGCGGCATAGAGTGCCGGCAGGAACAGCAGGGTCAGTGCCGTGGCCACGATCAAACCACCCATGATGGCCACCGCCATCGGGCCGAAGAAGATGGAGCGCGACAGCGGAATCATCGCCAGCACCGCCGCCAGGGCCGTCAGCACGATGGGGCGGAAGCGGCGCACGGTGGCGCCCACCACTGCCTGCCAGCGGTCGATGCCGGCCGCGATATCCTGCTCGATCTGGTCCACCAGGATCACCGAATTGCGCATGATCATGCCGCTGAGGGCGATGGTGCCCAGCATGGCGATGAAGCCGAATGGCTTCTGGAATGCCAGCAGGAACCAGGTGACGCCGACCAGGCCCAGGGGCGCGGTGAGGAACACCAGCACCGAACGCGAGATGCTTTTCAGCTGCAGCATGAGCAGGGTCATCACCACCACCACGAACAGGGGCATGCCCGCCATCACCGAGGCCTGACCCCGGGCGGAATCCTCCACCGTGCCCCCCACTTCCAGCCGGTAGCCTTCCGGCAACTGGGCCCGCACCGGGTCCAGCGTGGGCAGGATGTCCTTCACCAGCGCCGACGGCTGCTGGCCGCCATAAATGTCGCCATAGACGGTGACGGTGGGCAGGCGGTCGCGGTGCCAGATCACACCTTCCTCGAAACCGTATTCAACGGTGGCGACCTGGGACAGCGACACGCTGAGGCCCTTGTCGGTGGGTACCGCCAGGCTGGGCAGCAGTTCCATGCGCTGGCGCTCGCGGTCGGTGCCGCGCAGCATGATCTCGATGAGTTCGTTGTTCTCGCGGAACTGGTTGACGCGGGAGCCGGACAGCGCGCTCTGCAGGAACCGCGACAGCGCGGCCGTGGTGACGCCCAGCGCACGCGCCCGCTCCTGGTCGATGTTCAGGTAGATCACCTTGCTGGGCTCTTCCCAGTTCAGGTGCACGCTGGAGACATAGGGATTCTCCCGCACCTTGGCCGCCACCTGCCGGGCCAGGTCGCGCACCACGTCGATATGCTCGCCCGACACCCGCAACTGGATGGGGTAGCCCACCGGCGGGCCATTCTCCAGCCGCGAGATGCGGGTAATCAGGGTGGGAAATTCCTGCTGCATGGTGTCGATCAGCCAGCGCCGCACGTCCTCACGTTCCTCGACGGTTTTGCAGCGCACCACGAACTGGCCGAACCGGCTGGACGGCAACTGCTGGTCCAGCGGCAGGTAGAACCGGGGCGATCCGGTGCCCACGTACGCCACGTAATTGTCGACGCCAGGCTGGGTTTTGAGTTTTTCCTCCAGCCGCTTCATCTGCTCCTCGGTGGCCTTGAGGGAAGAGCCTTCCGCCAGCTTCAGGTCCACCACCAGTTCCAGCCGGCCCGAGGGCGGGAAGAACTGTTGCGGTATCAGACGGAACAGTGCCAGCGAACCCACGAACAGGGCCAGCGTGATCAGGATGACCAGACCGCGCCGGCGCACGCACCACTCCACCACGGCCCGCACCCGCCGGTAGAACGTTGTGGAATAGGGATCGTGGGCGTGGCCGCCGTGCTTGCCCATGATGTCCGGCAGCAGGCGGTCGCCCAGGTAGGGCACGAACACCACCGCCGCCACCCAGGATGCCAGCAGGGCAATGGTCACCACCTGGAATATGGAGCGGGTGTATTCGCCAGTGCCGGACTGGGCAGTGGCAATGGGCAGAAAGCCCGCCGCCGTAATCAAGGTACCGGTGAGCATGGGAAACGCAGTGCTGGTCCAGGCGAAACTGGCGGCCTTCAGGCGGCTGAAGCCCTGCTCCATCTTCACCGCCATCATTTCCACCGCGATGATGGCATCGTCCACCAGCAGGCCCAGGGCCAGCACCAGTGCACCCAGGGATATCTTATGCAGGCCGATCTCAAAGTAATGCATCGCCGCAAAGGTCATCGCCAGCACCAGCGGAATCGACAGCGCCACCACCAGACCGGTGCGCAGGCCCAACGACGCGAAACTCACTACCAGCACGATCACCAGCGCTTCCACCAGTACCCGCACGAACTCGCCCACGCCGGTTTTCACCGCCGCCGGCTGGTCCGACACGCTGTGCAGTTCCATGCCCACCGGCAATGTGTTCTGCAGCCGGGCCGATTCCTCGCGCAGGGCCTTGCCGAGTACCAGGATGTCGCCGCCCGCCTTCATGGATACGGCAATACCGATACCGTCCTTGCCCATGAAGCGCATGCGCGGTGCCGGCGGATCGTTGAAGCCGCGCCGCACAGTGGCCACGTCGCCGATATGGAAAGTACGGTCACCTACCCGGATCGGGAAGTTGCGGATTTCCTCCACCGACTCAAACCGGCCGGACACCCGCAGCTGCACCCGGTCAGACCGGGTTTCAAAAAAGCCGGCAGAGGACACCGCGTTCTGTTCCTCCAGCGCCTGCTGCACCTGCGCCATCGACAGGCCAAGCGTGGCGGCCTTGACGTTGGACAGCTCGATCCAGATCTTCTCGTCCTGCAGGCCGATCAGCTCCACCTTGCCCACATCCTTAACCCGCTGCAGTTGCAGCTGCAGGCGGTCGGCGTAGTCCTTCAGCACGGCATAATCGAAGCCGTCGCCGGTCAGGGCGTAGATATTGCCGAAGGTCGTGCCGAATTCATCATTGAAGAAAGGGCCGATGACACCGGGCGGCAGGGTGTGGCGGATATCCCCCACTTTCTTGCGCACCTGGTACCACAGATCGGGAATCTTGCGATTGTTGAGGTTGTCGAGAGCGACAAAGGTCACCACCGATTCACCCGGGCGGGAATAGGACATGACGTACTGGTATTCGCCGGTCTCCATCACCTTTTTTTCGATGCGTTCGGTGACCTGGCGCGACACTTCCTCGGCACTGGCACCGGGCCAGTCGGAGCGGATGACCATGGCCTTGAACGTAAAGGGCGGGTCTTCACTCTGACCCAGCCGGGTGTAGGACATCGCGCCCGCCACGGCCAGTACCAGCATGAAATACAGCACGATCTGGCGATTTCTCAGCGCCCATTCCGACAGGTTGAAAGACATCGGGTTATCCCCCCGCCGCCAGCTGCACCGGACGGTTGTCGCGGTCCACCGGTTTCACCTGCTGGCCCGGCAGCAGGATGTGCACGCCCGCCTCCACTACCCAGTCCTGCTCTTTCAAACCTTCCAGGATCGACACGCGCTCCTGCCCGTAGATGCCCACCCGCACCGGCGTGCGCACGACAGTGGACGTGGCAGGGTCCACCACCCAGACATAAGGATCGCCGTTTTCGGCGGTCAGGGCCGATAGCGGCACCGACAGGGGCACCTCCCCCGATGCCCGCATGTACACGCGGGCGCTCTGCCCCAGCTCGACGGCCGTCACTTGTCCGCTGAACGACACGCGCGCTGCAAAGGTGCGCGACTGCGGATCGGCAGCAGGCGACACTTCACGAATGCGTCCCGGCAGTTGCTGCCCGGCCTGGGACCAGACCTCGACACTGACTTCCTGGCCGACGCGGAATTTGTCGATGGCATGTTCCGGCACCCCGATCAGCACTTCCCGTTCGCCATCCACCGCCAGTGTGAATACAGTCTGCCCGGCGGCCACCACCTGACCCACTTCCGCGAGCCGCCGTGCGATAACGCCCGCCTGGGGTGCCCGCAGCACGGAATATTCGGTCTGGTTGCTGGCCACATCGTATTCGGCGCGGATCTGCTGCACGCGCGCTTCGCTGGCGCGGTACTGGTTCTCCACGCTGTCGTATTGCGACTGGCTGATCATCTGGCGGTCCAGCAGGGTCTTGTACCGGTCCCGCTCACCCCTGGCCAGATTGAGGTTGGCTTCGGCGGCGGCCACCTGAGCCCGGGCCGCTTCCAGCTGCAGTTTCACGTCTTTGGGATCGAGTTCCGCCAGGGCCTGGTCCTTCTTCACCCGGCTGCCCACGTCCACCAGGCGCCGGCTGATCTTGCCGCCGATGCGGAATGCCAGATCGGGTTCATAACGGGCGCGCACCTCGCCGGGGTAAGCCGTCATGGAAACACTGGCTGGCTGGGGCTGCACCACCAGTGCCGGCCGCACGACGGGCTCCGGCGGCGCACCATTGCCGCAGGCAACCAGCAGAAGGGCACAGCAGACAGGGACAATACGGCTCAAGTGTCGCATGATCATGGATGACCTTTTTATTTGCTCGACGTTTTCAAATAACTATACTTGAAAGTATAGTATATATACCAAACTCACCGGTCCAGTATCAAGAAAGAGATAGATGAAAGACGCTCCCACTCCCGCTGCACCCGGCCGCCCCAAGGATCTGGCCAAGCGCAAGGCCATCCTGGAAGCTGCGAAGCGCCTGTTTGTGCGCAACGGTTACAGCAACAGCAGCATGGACGCCATTGCGGCGGAGGCCGGGGTATCCAAACTGACGGTGTACAGCCACTTCACCGACAAGGAGAACCTGTTCGCCGCTGCGGTGAAGTCCAAGTGCGAGGAACAGCTACCATCCCTTTTTTTCGAATTCAATCAGCATAGTCCGATTAGGGACTCTCTGCTGGCAATTGGTCACGGCTTTCATGGCCTGATCAACAGCGAAGAGTCCGTGGCCCTGCACCGGCTGATGGTGTCGCAGGCCCAGCACAACCCGAAACTGTCGCAGCTGTTCTATGAGGCAGGACCGCAGCGGGTACTGGAGGCGCTGGAAAACCTGCTGCGCCAGGCCAATGCGGCCGGTTCGCTGCGGATCGCGGACCCGCTACGCGCAGCGGAGCATTTTCTGAGTCTGGTGAAGGGCGCCCACAATGCCCGGCGGCTGGCGGGAATCGACGAGCCCCTGCCGGAGGACGCCGTCGAGCGCCATGTGCAGGAAGTGGTGGCGCTGTTCATGCGCGCGTTCAGGCCGGACACCTGAATCCCGCTAACCGCGTCGCACCTTCAGCCAGGTGAATGCCAGCAGCGGCAGGAACAGCGCCGATGCAAACAGACAGGGCGCCACCGGATTCCACTGATACAGCGCACCCCCGATCACCGGACCCAGAATGAAACCCAGCGCCGGGGATGAACTGATCAGCCCCGCCACCGCGCCCTGCTCGTCCGCATTTACCGCCAGCGACGCCGACGCACTGAAACCCGGACCGCACATGCCCATGCCCAATCCCACCAGCGCCAGATCCCCCACCAGCATCCACAACTGGTCCGACAGGGTCAGCAGGAAAAAGCCCGTCATGATCAGCGGCAGCCCCGCGCGCATCAGCGTCACCGGATGAAGATGAAGTTTCTGCACCAGCACGAGCTGCGCGAACAGCGCCATCAACGCCGACGCCATCATGCCAATACCGACCTTCTGCACGGTGTCGGCTGCCGGCAGATGCAAGACATCCTGGAAGTAGTAACCCAGCGTCTGCTGCACCATGGAGAACGCGGTGTACAGGCTCACGCCCACCAGGATGAACGGTAAAATGCGGCGGTCGCCGAGCCGTAGCCGCGCTGCCGGGCGCTCGGAGCGGGAATGGGTGGGTGGCAGCGCCGGCAGCCATTTCCAGACCAGCAGGGCCGCCAGCAGCGTCATCGCCGCCGCAAAATACAGCGGGGCCAGCAGCCCCAGCACCGCCAGCGCCGCACACGCCGGACCGAGAATGGTGCCAATGCTGTGGGCCGCAGACAGCAACCCCATGCCGGACGTGCGTTCGCTGATTCTGGTGATGTCCGCCATGTACGCGGTGGCGGATGGCGAGGTGGCCGACATCACCAGCGACTGCAGGCTGCGCGCCATGATCAGCGCGAAAAACAGCGCGGTTCCCGTCAGCCAGTGCTGCAAGCCGATCCAGAACGTGGTGGCGAACAGCACCGTGCCCGCGGTGTAGCCCAACAGGCCGACAATCATGGTGGGTTTGCGCCCCACATGATCGCTGCGCCGGCCCCACTTGGGGCTGAAAATGGAAAACACCAGCGACGAACAGGTGATGATGATGCCGATCTGCATTTCACTCAGCATTACCTCGCGTCCGAGCGGACCGAGGATGGCGAACACCACCGTCTGGCCCAACCCGGTCGCCATGA
>JBMOPR010000567.1:0-12521 GCA_049323075.1 Pseudomonadota bacterium | reverse complement strand
TCGTCCAGCTGCCGCAGGATGTCGTCCGCCGTCAGCGAGAGCAACGCCGGCTGCCCGTTGAACAGCGCCGGCGGATATTCTTCGCTGGCAGCGCTCAGCGCCTGCCCGGCCTGCTGCCAGGCGGCCAGCCCGCCATCCAGCACCGCCACCGCTTCGTGGCCCAGCCAGCGCAGCAGCCACCACAGGCGCGCCGCGAACATGCCGCCACTGTCGTCATAGGCCACCACCTGGGTGCCCGGACCAATGCCACAGCGGCCCAGGGTGATGGCGAGCGCGGCAGGCTCCGGCAGCGGATGGCGCCCATTGGTGCCGGTTTTCGCGCCGGAAAGATCGCGATCCAGATGCAGGAACAGCGCGCCGGGAAGATGGCTCTGACGGTAAGCGGTTTCACCCGCATCCGGCTGCGCCAGATCATGCCGGCAATCGATGATGCGCCAGTCGGGCTGGTGCAGATTGGGAATCAGGTCTTCCGGCTGGATCAGGGTGGTATAGGCCATGGCATGGGGTCCGGTGCATAATTTGCTGTACGCGCAGGATGACACAGAATTTCCGACAATCGAACCCGCAGGGCAGCCCCATGTCGAACGTCACCTTTTTCACCAGTACCGCCGGCGTCGCCGTGCCACGCATCCTGTACGGCACCGCCTGGAAAAAGGAACGCACCACCGCGCTGGTGTTGCAGGCATTTCGCGCCGGCTTTCGCGGCATCGACACTGCCTGCCAGCCCAAACATTATGACGAAGCCGGCGTGGGCGGCGCCCTGCGCCAACTGCAAACCCAGGGCATCCGGCGCGGTGATTATTATCTGCAAACGAAATTCACACCGCTGTCCGGCCAGGACCCCGAGCGGGTGCCCTATGATCCCAGCGCGCCACTGCCGGATCAGGTGGCGCAATCCTTTGCCGCGTCCTGCCGCAACCTGCACACGGATCTACTGGACGGCCTGGTCCTGCATTCACCACTTCCAACAGCGGCGCAAACGCTCACCGCCTGGCGCGCAATGGAGCAGATCCAGCAGCAGGGCGGTACGCGCCAGCTGGGCATCAGCAATTGTTATGATCTGCGCGTGCTGCAAGCGCTGTATCAGGACGCGCTGATCAAACCGGCACTGGTGCAGAACCGGTTTTACGCCGCCACCGGTTACGACCGCGACCTGCGCGCCTGGTGCAAAGCCCGTGGCATTCTGTACCAGAGTTTCTGGACGCTCACCGCCAATCCCGAACTGCTGAAAAACCCCACCCTCCTGTCCATCGCACACCGGCATGGCAAAACCCCGGCGCAAACCCTGTTCGGCTTTCTCGGCCAGCAAGGCGCGGTGCCGTTGACAGGCACGACGTCGGCGCAACACATGGAAGAGGATCTGGCGAGTTTCGATGACGCGCTGACGGTGCAGGAAATCGAACGGCTGGATGAATTGTTGCAACCGCAGACGTGACGTGGCCAGGTTTGACTACAGTCGCGACAACTGGCGAATTTCGTGGATATCAAAATGCACCGCCAGAATATCCACCAGCGATCGCAGCGGCAGATTTTCATAGGCATCGATCAGATTCATCGTGGTCATTGCTTCCGGATATTCCAGATGCAATCCGTAACGCCCCGCTGCCTGCCCCAGCGTATACAGATACGCGCGCAATTCCGGTTCGCTGCGATGGCGCAGAAATACCGCGCTGGCATGGGTGTCGGCACTACTTTCGATGATGAACTCCGCCGCCCCCAGATGATCCTGCAACAGCAGCAAAACATGCTTGAGGGCAGGATCTTTGTCCAGGGCCCACACGTTCATCACTGACGCTCCCGCTGCAGATGGTGCATGGGCGTGTCAGTGACCGGCTTTTTTCCAGCTGTCAAACCCGCCGGCGACACTGTAGACATTGCGAAAGCCGAAACCGCCAAACAGCTCCGCCAGATGTTCGCTGGAATGGCCGTGATAGCAATAGATCACCAGCGGCCGTTCCTTGTCGCCCTTGCGCACCAGCGATTCCACCAGCGCGTCATGGGCATGCAGCGCGTTTTCAATATGGCCGGCCTTGTAATCCTGCAGCTGACGGCAATCCAGCAGCAGGGTATTGCTGTCCTGCAACAGGGGCGGCAGATCGTCTACGGTAACAGTCTGGAATTTTTTCATGGTCGATTCCACGGTTGGAAATGGGCAGCAAGCAGCGTCAGTCTGCTTTTACCGGCCGCTGCTCACCAACGCCATCGAGAATGTCTGCCTGGCCCGGCTCAGGCCCGCAACAACGCTTTCACCAGCCGCTCCGACAACTGGTCTTCGGTGAACTGCGGTTCGTTGGGCGGATATAGGGAATTTTCCTCCAGCACGAAACCGTTCTCTTTTGCCAACGCAAACAGTTCCTTCATTTTCTGGCAGGCTTTCAGCTGCTCTCCCAGCGCCGGCTCAGCTTTGGCTTTCTGGGCAAATGCCTTGATGGTGGCCACTGACATGATCAATTTTCCTCTTGTAGCAGGTGGTAATGAAAAATGCATGCATGACTTAGCAAATTTCACTCCAGCATCGCAACGCCGTTGCCATCTGGCGCATTTCAGTGGATTTTTTTGTAGCAGGAACAACATCCGGCAGGATTTTCAGTAAAGGGTTAGCGTCGCAAAGCAGACAACAGGCCGCATCCGGCCCGGGCCATGTCGCAAAGTTAACAATAAGGATGGCAGCGGATCAGCGCTGGGTACGGAACTGGTCCACCAGCTGCTTCAAGCGTTCGGCATTGCGCAGCAGTGCATCACTGCCCCGCGCATTGTGGCCCAGCGCCTCGGCCACCTGCTCCGACGCCTGGTTGATGCTGTGTACGTTGCGGCTGATATCCTGCGACACGGCGCTCTGCTGCTCGGTGGCGGTGGAGATCTGGAAATTCATTTCGCTGATCTGGCTGATGATCTCCGACACCGCGTTGAGCGCCTGTACCACGCGATCGGTTTGCACCACGCTCTCATTGGTAATCTGCTGGGTACTGTTGATGGCCTGTACCGCGCCGGAAGCGCCGCGCTGCAAACGCTGGATCATGTTCTGGATATCGGCGGTTGATTGCTGCGTGCGGGTCGCCAGCGTGCGCACTTCATCGGCCACCACCGCAAAGCCCCGGCCCTGCTCGCCGGCCCGGGCTGCTTCGATAGCGGCATTCAGTGCCAGCAGGTTGGTCTGTTCGGCAATGCCGCGAATCACTTCCAGCACAGTGCCGATACTTTCGGTTTCTGCATGCAGGCTGGACAACACGCTCACATTATTGCGATTTTCCTGATCTGCCCGCTGGATGAGCTCGCGCGTCACCGACACCGTGTCATTGCCCAGACGCACCTGATGTTCCGCCTGCTGCGTGGCTGTTGCAGCCGCCGCTGCATTGCGCGCCACATCCTCCACGGTCGTGCTCATCTGGTTCATCGCGGTGGCCACCAGTTCAATTTCGCCGGCCTGCCCGTCCACTGTCTTGCTGGAACGCTGCGTGGCCGACTGCATGTCGGTGGCACTGCGAAACACTTCCACGGCGCTGGCCTCAATATCGCGGATCGTGGCGCGTATCTTGCCGACAAACGCGTTGAAATACCGCGAGAACTCGCCGATTTCATCGTCGCTTTTCACCGGCAGCTCCACGGTGAGATCGCCGTCCACCTCGGCAATCTGGCGCAGGCGGTCGCGGGCTTCCTGAAGGGGTCTGACGATGTTGTTGCGGATGTACAACATGCTGAAAACGCTGATCACGACACCCAGCACACCGCCCAGCGTCAGCAGAACCTTGGCAAACTGTTCTGTATCCGCCACGGTTACAATCTGGCTTTCCACCTGACTGTCGCCGATTTCTTCCAGATCCGCCAGAAAGTTGAGGAACGCCTGGCTCTTGTCGCGAAAGTGCAGGGTTTGCTGCAATAGTGCCGCCTCATCCAGATTGCCGGCCGCCGCCGCGCTGAGCGCACTGAGCAGCCCCTACTTGAGGGTGGCGAACTCTGTCAGAAACTGATCCAGCCGGCGCAGCTCCTGCTGCGGAATCAGGCCGGAATCCCGCATCGACGCCAGCGCCCCCTCGGTAAAGACTTCCGCCTTGCGCAGCTGCTGCAGGTAGTCGTCAAGATCCTGTTTTTGCAGCGCCTTGTCGGTCAAGTGGTTGAGTTCCAGCATCTGGCGCTGCACGCCGATGGTCGATTCCATGGCGCCGTCGGCTGCCTGCCAGCCGGGACCAGTGACGAATTTGACGATGGCGGTTTCCTGGTTCAGGCCGTAGAAACCGGCTGCCACGCTCAGCAGAATGCAGGCCAGCAGTATCAGATTGGAAATATTGAGTTTCTGGGTGATGTTCATGGGCCGGATCCCTGTGGATGTGTATATTCCTTCAACAAGCTTAGCAGGCCATTTTCGCAAGGTGAATTTGCCACCCCCGGTCAGCGTGGCTCACTCTTCCCTTCATTCAGCCCGGCTCTGACTGGCAGCAACAGCAGGCACAGCGCCAGCAGCACCACGGCGGTCCAGCCGAGGCGCGTATAGGCCAGCCCCGCCGTCGTGATGCCCACCCAGCCGCCGACGTAATAAAACAGCACATACAGCGCATTGGCGCGGCCCTGCCCGCCCGACAGCTTGCGGTTGATGGCACCTACAGCAGCGGCATGCACGGTAAAGAATCCGGCACACACCAGCAGCAGCCCCAGCACCACCGCCCACACAAACGGCAACAGCAGACACAGCAGCGCCAGTCCCAGCACCCCCGCACCCAGCAGCAAGGTGCGGCCACTGCCCACACGGTTGCTGATCTTGCCCGCCATCGGCCCCATGAAAATGCCCATCACATATACCAGGTACATCAGCGTGATCTGTTCGGTGGAAAAGCCGAAAGCGGTTTCACTCAGACGGAATGGCAGGAAATTGAATACGGAAGAAAAAATCGCGAAACCACCGGCGCCACACAGGAACAGCGCGACCAGCTCACGCCGGCGCAGCAATTCCAGGAACCCGGTTTTAACGGCTGTCGGCACCACCAGCGGCGAACGCGGCAACGTTTTCAGTGCCAGCAGCGTCGCCAGCAACAAGAACACGCCAGCCGACACAAACGCATAACGCCAGTGCAGCGGCGGATGCAGCCATCCCCCCAGCAGCCGGCCGCCCAATCCACCCACCACCGTAGCCGACACGTAATAGCCCATCACCACATTCAGCCGTTCCGCCGGCAGGCTCTTGGCCAGAAACGCCGCAATGCAGGTGGTGAGCGCCGGCACAAACAGGCCCTGCAGAAAGCGCCCGCCGATCAGCAGCCACAAACTGTCAGTAACCGCGCAGATCAGCCCGCCCACCAGCATGCAACCGGAGCCCACCACAATGATCGGCCGAATGGGCAGACGGTCCGCCAGCACACCGAACGGCAGATTGGAAATGGCAATGCCCAGAACCACGGCGGAAATGGTGAACGACACCAGCAAGCTGCTGGCATTGAATTCCTGCTGCAAAACCGGCAGCACCGGCTGGGTGATGTAAATATTGGTAAACGCCGCCGACACCAGTGCGAACACCACCAACTGCAATCGAAGCTGGCTCGCGTCCTTCATTCTTTTTTGTCCGGCACAATCACCGCCACCGGCTTGCGGTTCGAACGCACATCATCCCAGCTCAACGCTTTCGGATCATACCAGTTGATTTCCTGCAGCACGGTTTCGCGCGTCGGCACCGACAGCGTGTCCCACAGGAACTGGAAATCCGCCAGTCCCTTGTGACGCCGGCTCACCACCTTGCTCTGCAGTTTCGCCACGATGCCCGGCAATTTCAGCGCGTCACCCAGCTTGCCCGGCACCGTGTACATCTGACCCAGGTATTTGCGGCGATGGGTGCGGCGCGCCAGCACCTGCTGCAATGCCAGCGCGGCAGCCAGGGCAGTTTCCTCGTTGAAATCATCGGAATCGATCATGGGCGCCCCTGCGATCAACCCTGGCGCCGCCGCAGTTGCGCCAGTTTCGATTCGATCCGCTTGCCCACGGCAATCTGGGGCAGCGACGGCGTTTTTTCCTCCTGCCGTTCGCGCTGCTCGATCCAAGTCCGCGCCACACCGAACGCCTTCACCCAGTCCGGCTGGGTGGGAAGTGCCTCGCGAAAAAATGCCTTGCCGAAATACGTCATATCGGAATCGTCGGAGCAGCCGAACGATGTGCGGTCGGCGGCGGCGGCGGTCATCACCAGCCGGTCTGGCGCTTCAAGCACAGGCAGAAAACCGCCGGAATAGCAGGCCGACACCATCAGGATCTGGTAACGGATGCCGGATTTGCGCAGGATTTCTGCCAGCGTCGGCGCATCCAGATCCGGCAGACGCAACCCGTTCTGGTTCAGCGCAAACTGATGATCCTCACTGCCGTGGCTGGTGAGGTACAGCAGCAACACGTCCTCGTCCGCATTCATTTTCGCTGCCAGCGCCTGCACCGCTTTTTCCAGGCTGACACGGGTGGCCATGCTGGCATCGCCAATGCGGAAACGATCGTTGATCAGGGTGACCGCGCGCCCGTCCAGCGGAAACTGCTGCTGCAGCTGCTGTGTGATGAAATCGATCTCGCGGCCGAAGACGCGCTGTGAACCGTCGCCCGCTACGCCCAGGTAAAACAGTTCTGTCACGCCGGCCACACCGGGCTGCAGCCGTTGCAGTTGCTGGTCCAGCCGCTGCGCTTCCGAATACAGCGCCTGCTCCAGTTTGTCCGCCGCATTTTCCACAAATGCCGGCACATCGGCCGATACCAGGTTACCGCTGCGCCACTCGCCACGGTAACTGAGCACGCCGTGCTGCGCCTCCGGCAGGTACATCACACCGGCACCGTGAAAACGGCCGTTGCGGAATTCGCCTTCGTAGCGGCTCTTGTCGCGGTCGTAATAAATGCCCTTGCCGTGGTACTGCCAGAATTCGAACGGGCCCACATAGCGGTTGCCGTCGCCATCGCTGTGCTCGCCCGCGCCCTGCAGATTGCCGTCGACGAAAGTGCCCTTCCAGCTGTCACCGCCCTCGCTGAAATACTGGCCTTCACCGTTGAAGATCCAGTCGCGGAAGCCGCCGCTGTACTGCAGTTTTCCATCCACCGTCAGGCTGCCCTGACCCGTGAATTCGTCGTCGGCAAAATCGCCCTCGTACACATGTGTCTTGCGCGTGAAGCGGCCATGACCGTGCATCTTGCCAGCGCGCAGCTGGCCGACGTACTGATCGCCATTGCGGAAATAGAGCGCCCCCTGCCCCTCGGGATTGCCGCGTACGAACTGGCCTTCGTAACGGCTGCCGTCGGAATAGGTGTAAATGCCGCGACCGTGATACAGGCCCTGCTCAAATTCGCCCTGATAACGACGACCGTCCGGCCACTGGATGTCGCCGGCACCCTGCAGGCGGCCGCTTACCAGCGCGCCACGGTATTCCCCCCCGTCCGGCAACTGGCCAATGGGTGACGACACCACTTCACGAATGATGAGACCGATAAGAAACGCCACTGCAAATGTGGCAATGAAAGCGACCCGGGGCATGAGGAGGTCCTGACTGGCTGCGTTTTTTCAACTCCAATCGTGCAGCTTAGCCAATACCGCCGGGTTAGGGAACGGAGCAGGTGCCTAAACGGCTTTTTCAGCCGGAGTAACGGCGCCCCTCACAACAGGCGCAGGTGGCGCGCCTTGCTCACCGCGTCGGTGCGATTGCCCACGCCCAGCTTGGCGTAGATGTTTTTCAGGTGCCACTTGGCGGTGGCCAGTGAAATGCCCGCGCAGCGGCTCACTTCCTTGTTGCTGGCGCCGGCCTGCAGCAGGCGCAGGATTTCGGATTCCTTGTCGGTCAGCACTTCCGCCGCCGGACCCGGTTCATCCGGCGGCGCAGCGTCGGGGGCCGCCAGCAGCGATCCGAACATCTCCAGATACGACGCCGGCAGCGGCTTGATCACACCGGTTTCCAGCGCCCGCCGCAACAGGTGCGCGGCCCCCGGCGCCTCGTCAAACAGGGTGCGGCCGAAACAGGTGAGATGGGATTCCCGCATCGTGTCCCGCAACAAGCGCAGCGCGCCGGCCTCGTCCTGGCGCCGCCACAACAGCAACGCCAGATTGGTGCGGCAGATCGCCCAGCGGAACACACAACCTTGCCGCTGGGTGACGCGACACAACTGCCGCAGAATGCTCTCCGCTGCGTCAAGTTCCCCCCGGTGCTGCAGGATCAGCGCCAGCGCAATGCCCAGCCGCTCGCGGCACTCGTCGTGGGTGGCCTGTTCGCTCCAGTAACCGGCGGCAAGCTTTTCCTGCAAGGCATAGTCCCGCTCCACCCGCGCCAGCATGTCGGCGTCGTCAGCGGCCACCGCATGCAGCACGCGTTCCAGCGCGATCTGGCTGGCAAAGCGTTCGTAATTGCCGTGCTGCAGCACCCGCGCCAGATAGTCCAGCAGCCGCAGTGCTTCGCGCTCATGCCCCTGCTGAAAACGGATGCGCGCCAGCATGCAGTAATTCACCGAGATCACTTCCGTGGCGCAGGCGCTGGACACGCGTGACATCAGTTCCCGCAACATTTTTTCGGTTTCATCCACGCGGTTCTGCTCATAGCGGATCACCGCGATCGACGTGGCGGAATTCACCCAGCCCGGCGTCATCGGCGCGTGCTGACGTTCGCGAAATGCCTGCTCGGCCCGGTACACCGCCGCCGACATGCGGCCCTGGGCGCGCTCGGTCAGCACCAGGATCAGATCGGCAAAACTGCTCAGGTAGTCGTGGCCGTTCTGGCTCAGAAAATCCTTGGCCCGTTGCGCTTCCACCGCTGCCTGATCGTAGCGGCCGTTGAGCAGGTGGTGATAGGCACGCATGGCGCGGTAAAACAGGCGCAGGTCGTGATGGCGCGACAGCGTGGCCTCGGCCTGGTACAGCGGGTTGTGCATGAAATCCGTGTCGCGCTGGAACAGCTCCAGCACACAATGCAGGAACTGCATCGCGTCGGCGTCAGCATAGCGGCCCTGCAGTGTGCCCTGCTGCTGGTGCCGGCCCATTTCCGCCAGAAAATAGGTGGCCTGATTGAAGCGGCGGGAAAACAGCAGGCCGGCGATAAACGGAAACGCGATATCGCTTTGCATCACCAGATCTTCGTCCGGCAATTGATTGGCCCATTCCACCAGCACGTCCAGCTCGCCGCGGCGAATCCAGTGCTCGGCGCACAACTGCATCACCGCCTGCATGCCGGCGCTGTCGTCGATGGCGCGCAACAGTTCCAGCGCGCGCACGTAATCCTGCTGTGCCACATACCAGTCGGCGGCGCGGCGGTGCAGCAACGGTATTTTCTGCGGATCTTCCACCCGCAGCCGGTGCAGCAAAAAATCGCGGAACAGGGAATGGTAGCGGTAGCCCGGCCGTGCACCGTCCACCGCCTGGATGAACAGCTGGTTGGCCATCAGCATTTCCAGCAGCTGCTGCGCGTTGGGAATATCCAGCAGACGATTGCACAGGTCCGCCTCCAGCGTTTCCAGCACCGACGTCTGCAGCAAAAAGTCCCGCACTGCCGGCGTCTGCTGTTCCAGCACCGCGTCCGCCAGATACTGGATCACTTCCGGATGATTGCCATTCACATGCTGCTGCAGCGGCTGTCGCTCGCTTCGCGCCGACGACAGCAGGATCAGCTTGATGCCGGCGATCCAGCCTTCCGTCATCTGCGCCAGCTGGCTGACGTCGTCGCTGTCCAGGCTGGCGCCGTTCAGCCGACGCGCCAGCGCCTCAATCTCGCCCGGTTCCCAGCGCAAGTCATGAATATCCAGCAACAGCAATTCGTCTTCCAGCTTCAGCCGGCTCAACTGCAGTGGCGGATGGGTGCGCGACACAATCACGAAATGCACCGGGTGTGGCAGGTGCAGCAATACGTCCGCCAGGGTGCGGTGAATGGCGGGCGCGGTAATGAACTGGTAATCGTCCAGCAGCACGAACAGTTCCGCCGGCAGCGCGGCGAAACCCTGGCGCAGGGATTCGGAAATGGCGTCCACGGAAAATTCCATGTCGTCCGCCAGCTGGTTCAGGTAATAGGCGTCGAAGCCGGGATGCACGGCGCGGATGGCGGCGATCAGGTCGGAGAAGAAGCGCACCGGATCATTGTGGGCCGGTTCCAGCTTGAGCCAGGCCATCGGGTGACGTTCCTGGTTCTGGCGGTGCCACTGGGTCAGCAGGGTGGTTTTGCCGGAGCCGGCGGGAGCCTGCAGCGACGTCAGCTTGTAATGGCCAGCCTTGTCCAGCAGCGCCAGTAGCTGAGGGCGCGGCAGCCAGTCGGGTTGCGGGGCAGAGGTGATTTCCGGCGCCGGGATGGTAGGGGCAGCAAGCATACGGTACTGATCTTTGTATTGTTATGAGTGATCCCTTCGCCACCGTATCATCCAGCCCCTGTGCGGTTCAAGCGCCCCGCCCGCAGCAAGTGTGACCGGTCAGCCCCCTCCGGGGAGGGGGCAAACCATAGCCCATTCATGCAAAATGTTGTACTAGCGTACCTGCCGGCCTCTTGCAGGTAAGCCCCTTGGCCCTCATCACAGGAATAACACCATGAATAATAAAAAAATAACATGGCTGGCGCCCCTGACGCTGGCCCTGGCGGCCTGCCAGCCGGCGGGGGATTTCCCCGATCAGGGCGGACTCTGCGATTTCGACCAGCTGCGGGAAAGCGAACGTGCCGCCTCGGCCGCCAGCTTCCCGATTCCGGTCATCAGCACCATGTCCGTGAACGGCACCGTGGTATGGGATTCCACCAATCCCCCCGCCACGCCGCCCACCCTGCGCCCGAATGACACCGTCGTCCTCACCGGCACCGGCTTCGGCAACGGTACCGACACCGACTTCAGCAAGATCATGATCGGCAACACCCGGGTGCTGGAAACCAACCTGGTCATGTACAAGCAGAAACTGGATATCGAGGCCCAGGTCAACTACGAAACCCCCGACATCCTCAGCAGCTGGAACAAGGACATCACCGGCTGGACCCCCACCCGGATCGCCTTCAAGGTTCCCGGCCACGTCAGCAGCGGCCCATTACAGGTGCAGATCCAGAAGCGCACCGGCTACCTGGAATCCCTGATCAATCCCGGCCAGCCGCACAATGTCATCGACGCGCTGACCAAGCGCATCACCGACGACACCTTCCAGCATGAATGCGACGTGGTCTCCACCCTCAGCAACCCCAAGAGCACCGCACCACTGGCGGTCAACGTGGTCAACACCGGCTTCGCAACGCTGGAAAAGCGCGGCCGCGAGATTTTCTGGTCCTACGATTTCAACATCGGCCTGGCCCACGCCGTGCGTAACCTGAACTGGAAGAACATCTTCGAATACAAGACCACCGACCCCATCACCCGCGAAGTGGCAGACCCGGCCAAGCTGATCGGGGCCTACCCCACCGTGGCAGGCGAAGTACCGGCGGAAGCCATCAATGACGTGTACTTCAACCCCTACCCGCAGCCCAACCCGATTCCCGGCTTCCTCACCGTGCAGCCCCAGCTCACCAAGGGCAACACCAAAAACAGCGGCTGGGTGGGTTACCGCTACGCCGAGGCCAGCCATCCCTACACCGGCCCCGGCCAGTGGATCGGCTTCAACTGCGCGTCCTGCCACTCCTATCGCGTTTCCTATGAGAAAGGCGCCAGCAACATTACCAAGGTTATCCCCGGCCTGCCCAACCCCGAGTGGTCCATGAAATGGGCGGTACTGGGCAACAAGACCGGCGACACCACCGCCACCTTCGACGGCATCGAAGCCAACGAGGAAGGCCCCAGCTGGGACCCGGGCAAAGTGGCCGTCGACAAGACCGCGCTGATCTACTTCATGCCAGCGGGTACCGGCGAACACAACATCGTGCGCCTGTCGGATGAAGGCAGCGAGACCGACAACGACTACCAGTTCTCGCCCATCGCCATTCCCAACATCACCAATTACATGGCGATCCGCCGCTCGCTGTCGCACACCGAAAGCTACGTCGGCTTCGAAGGCTCGTACATTCACGCGGAAGAACCCGATGGCGCCACCGGCTCGATGCTGGCGTCGGAACTGAAAGCGCTGACCGCGTACATGACCGTGCTGGACAAGGACGACAACGACCTGCGCAACGTGGGCCTGTACCGCTGGCTGAAACACAACGGCAAGCTGGGCACGCAAACCGGCAACGGCAGCCTGGCCGAAGGCAGCTTCGTGCAGAACGGCTGGCAGAGCTACCCCGGCGTGGTCAGCGCCGTGAACGCGGGCAAAGCGATCTTCAACCGCGACTGCGGCAGCTGCCACAACGACACCCTGGGCGCGCACACCAGCGAGAAGATGTTCCGGCTGGACGAAGTGGGCCGCTTCTTCACTCCCACCATCTACCACAAGGACCAGCAGTCGATCCGCGCCACCTTCCTGCGTGACGTGTACTGGACCCAGCATCGCGGCCTGCTCACCGACGGCCACGTGCGCAACATGGAAGACCTGGTCAACCCGGACCGCTGCGAAGAAGGCACCGACCTGTACAACCAGTACTACACCCTGCACCCGCCCGCCAGTCCGGCACTGGGCGGCCCGGACTTCCCCGAGCCGTATCCCG
>JBMOPR010000566.1:0-12663 GCA_049323075.1 Pseudomonadota bacterium | reverse complement strand
TTCCAGCGAGGTGCCCTGCGGCAGGCTGTGATCGTCCACCGAGCGGGCGACGCCAGGACACGCATTCAATACCTGTTCGCGGAAACAGTGGCCTTCCCCCAGCAGCAGGATGCGTTCCTTTTCCAGCTGCTTGCGGGTGATTTTTTCCTGCTGCGCCAGTGGGTGCCGCGCCGGGATCAGCACTTCGAAGGGTTCGTCGTACAGGTCGTGGATTTCCACATCCGGCTCTTCGAACGGCAGCGAGATGATGATGGCGTCCAGCTCGCCGTTACGCAGTTTCTGCCGCAGTGCGCTGGTGTAATTTTCTTCCAGGATCAGCGGCATGTCCGGCGCAATGGGCTTGATGTGGCGGATCAGGTGGGGGAACAGGTACGGCCCGACGGTGAAGATGGCGCCCACCCGCAGCGGCAGGTTGAGCTGGCCCTTGCCTTCCTGTGCCAGCAATTTCACGATCTCGGCTTCTTCCAGCACCTTGCGCGCCTGCGCCACGATGCGCTCACCCACCAGGGTCAGGCGCACGTCCGAGCGGTTGCGTTCGAAAATCGCCACATCCAGTTCGTCTTCCAGTTTTTTGATGGCCACGCTGAGGGTGGGCTGGCTGACGAAGCAGCGCTCCGCCGCCTTGCGGAAGTGCCGTTCCTGGGCGAGGGTGACGATGTATTTGAGTTCGGTGAGAGTCATGGCGCGCTCGCTGTTTTGAATTCCGGATGCGGGCACGATAGCATACAGCCATCAAACGCAAAACCGGCCAAGAGTTTATCTATTGCCTGGTTGCCGATTGAACCCGTTTCCCTGCACAAGGAACTTCCTGATGACTACTGTTCTGCTGGCCGGCTGCGGCGCCATCGGTACCCAACTGGGCGTGCAGCTGCAACAGGCCGGTTACCGGGTGATAGGACTGCGCCGCTCTGCCGTGGCGTCACCGTTTCCGCTGCTGCAGGCGGATTTCACCGCACCGCTCGATCCGGCACTGTTCAACGAACCGATCCATTATGTGGTGCACACCGCCACGCCGGGTGAGCGCAGCGATGCCGGTTATGAAAAGGCGTATCCCGGCAGCGTGCGCAATCTGCTGGCGGCGTTGCGCGGCCATCCCGTGCGGCGATTTTTTTTCGTTTCCAGCACGGCGGTTTATGCGCAAGACGATGGCAGCTGGGTGGATGAAACCAGCCCCACCGAGCCGCTGGAATTCAACGGCGTGCGCATGGTGGAGGCAGAACGTTTGCTGCAGGAAAGCGGCGTGCCTGCCACCAGTGTGCGTTTCGGCGGTATTTACGGCCCCGGCCGCAACTGGCTGGTCAATCGCGTGAAAAAAGGCTGCAGCGTGCAGAGTCAGCCACCGAAATACACCAATCGCATTCACCAGGACGATTGCGTGGGTGTGCTGCAATTCCTGCTGCAAAAAAATGACAGCGGCGTGGCTCTGGATGATTGCTATGTGGCGGTGGACGATGATCCGGCCAGCGAGGAAGCCGTGTGCCGCTGGCTGGCGCAGCAGCTGGGGGCGCCCGAACCGGTGCTGGAAATTGCCGCGGCGGATGCGCCGCAGAACAAACGCTGCCGCAACCAGCGCCTGCGGGCGTTGGGCTATGTGTTCACGTATCCGGATTTTCGCAGCGGCTATGGTGCCCGGCTGGCCTAGCTGGCTGTCAGTCGCCGGTGGTACCGAACTCGATGGGCGACTTGACGTAGAACACGCGGACCTTCTCTTCCCGCAGGCGCTGGAACAGGCGATCCGCATCCGCTTCCGTCAACGCGATCACCACTTCCACCGGCTGGTCGCCCAGCTCGAAAAAGCGCGCGGCGTGCAGTTTGCGGTGGTGGCCGAAGCCTTCTTCGGCAGCAATCAGTGTGGCACCGGGCGCCCCCAGTTTTTTGGCTTCCTGCAGCAGCCACTCCGCCAGCGGCAGGTTGCCGTGTTTTTTGTCCTGATGGGTGTAGAACGTCAGCTGGTAACCTTGCATGGGGATGTCCTCCGGTCAGCTGGTGCGAAACAGGGTCACGGTGGCGATGCCGAGCAACGTCAGCAGCAGCGAACCGAACAGATGCGCGGCGATGGCACCGCCCGCCCACAGCAGCCGGCCCTGTTGCAGCAGGGTGACGACTTCGGCGGAAAAAGTGGAAAAGGTGGTGAGGCCACCGAGAAAGCCGGTGATCACGAACAGGCGCCATTCCGGCGTCAGGCCCGGGTGCTGGGCGAACAGGGCCATTGCCACGCCAATCAGGTAGCCACCCACCAGATTGGCCACCAGGGTGCCCGGGGGAATCGGCGCAAACAGCGCATTCAGCGCGGAGCCCAGCATCCAGCGCAGCACGGCGCCGAGGGCAGCGCCCAGGCTGATGGCGAGAATGGAATTCAACATCGGTCTGTCCTTGGTCAGGGTACTGGCGGTCCCGGCGGGCGGCCCTGTCGGCATACTAGCCCAGCCCTTTCCCAGCGTCATCCGGGTATCGCGCGACGCCACGCCTGACCGCTCCGCCCAAAACCCTGTCACTTTCCGCAATTGCGTCCCCGCCCCGAAAGGCCGATAAACGGCTTTCCGCTGGAAAACAGGTATTTTGCCCATGACCGCTTATCAGGAACTGGCCCCCGCCATCGACTTCAACGAATTCCGCAAGGTGGTGGAAAGCCGCCGTTCGGTGCGCCGCTTCACCGACGAGGAAGTGCCGCAAACGGTCATCGACGACTGCCTCGACATGGCGATGCTGGCGCCCAATTCCAGCAATCTGCAGCCGTGGGAGTTCTACGTGGTGCGCTCGCCGGAACTGAAAGCGAAGCTGGCGGAGGCCTGCCTGGGGCAGAATGCCGCCACCACCGCCAACGTGCTGATTCCCATCATTGCCCGCACCAATACCTGGAAAAAGAACAGCCTGCGCAATATCGAATACTGGCCGGAAGAAACCATGCCGAAAATCGTTAAGACCTACTATTCGAAGGTGGCGCCGATTCACTACAACCAGGGTCCGCTGGGGGCACTGGGGCTGGCCAAGAAGGCGGCGGGGCTGATTGCCGGCCTGAAACGCGCGGTGCCGCGGGGCCCTTACAGCATTGCCGAGATGAAAGCCTGGGCAGTGAAATCCACCGCGCTGGCGGCGGAAAACATGATGCTGGGTTTTCGCGCCCACGGTTTTGACACCTGCCCCATGGAAGGATTTGACGAACGCCGTGTGCGCAAGCTGCTGAAATTGCCGGACGACGCCATCGTCACCATGATTCTGGGCGTAGGCCGGCGCGCGCCGAACGGTATCTATCACCGCCGCTACCGCTTTCCGCGCGAGGAATTCGTGCACTACCTGTAATCAGGCATCCATCGCAACCTTGGCTATCGTGCTGCGGACAATCGCGGCGCTACGCAGGAACGCCTGTTGCTCCGCTGCGTTCAGGCTGGGGTGCAGCACGCGTTCAACGCCATTTTTTCCCACCACTGCCGGCAGGCTCAGGCACACATCGTCCACGCCGAGAAATCCATCCACTTTCAGGCTGATGGGCATGGTGTGCCGGGAATCGAGCGCAATGCACTGAATGATGAAAGCCGCCGCCAGCGCGATGGCGTAATTGGTGTGGCCCTTGTGTTTGAACACTTCAAATCCGGCGCGGGAAGCCTGTTCGAAGAGCGCATAGCGCGCAGGCGTGGGGTCGATGGGTTCGCCGCCGGCATCGGCGCAGCTCATGGCGGGAAACTGGCTGTCGCCGTGTTCGCCCAGGATATACGCGCGGATGTCTTCCTGGTGAATCCGAATTTCTTCCGCCAGCAGCTGGCGAAACCGCGCGGAATCCACCAGCGTGCCGGTGCCCATGATCTGGTTGGGTTTGAAGCCGGTGATCTGCAGCGCGAAATGCACCAGCACATCCACCGGATTGGACACGAGCACCATTTTGCACTGCGGCGAAAGCCGCGCCAGATCCGGCAGCAGTGCGCGCAGCAGCGCCACGTTGGCCGGCGCCAGTTGCAGCCGGCTTTGCATGTCGCGGGGCGTGGGGGCGGACGCGCAGATCGCGATGATGTCGGAACCGGCGGTGTCCTCCACGGTGCCGGCGACGATCCGGGTGGGTGCGTCCACGAACAGCTGGCCGTGGCGCAGGTCCAGCACATCGCCCAGCACGGATTCGCGGGTTCTTCCCACCAGTACCAGTTCCTGCACGAAATTCTTGATGGCCAGAACAAACGCCAGGCTCGATCCCACTTTGCCCAATCCGACGACGGCTACTTTCATTGGCTTCCCCGTTACGCTAAAAAATGGAGTATACGAAACCTGCCGCCACCAACACCCCTTTTGTACAATACTCGCCAACCATTCTGTCCTACACTCCGTCAAATAACAAAAATAACGGAGTTGCTTTCCCATGCCCGCCTGCATCTTTTCGCCCCGGACTATTTTCTGTTTCCTGGTTTTCGCACTGACTGGCCTGCTCGTTGGCTGCGGCGGCACGGTGGACGTGACCACCTCCTATGGTGTGGTGGCGGGCCGCAGTGATGGCCAGGTGACGCGCTTTTACGGCATCCCCTACGCGCAGCCGCCGGTGGGCGATTTGCGCTGGGCCGATCCACAGGCGCCGCAACCCTGGGACGGCGTGCGTGATGCGGCAAAGATGGGCCCCGGCTGCACCCAGTATGGCGTGGGCATGCCGGTGTTCAACGCTGACGAGGATTGCCTGACCCTGAATATCTGGGTGCCGAACACGCCCGGGCCGCACCCGGTGATGGTGTGGGTGCACGGCGGCGGCCAGATGGGCGGTGCCAGCAGCGAACCGCAGTACAACGGCCGTTCGCTGGCGGTGTCGCAGAATGTGATGGTGGTGAGTGTGAACTACCGGCTGCTGACGTCGGGATTCTTTGCGCTGCCGGCCACCGGATCGCGCCCGGCCATCAGCGGCAATCAGGCCATCAAGGATCTGATCGCCGCGCTGCAGTGGGTCCATGCTGAAATTGCACCATTCGGCGGTGATC
The DNA here is from genome assembly GCA_049323075.1 of Pseudomonadota bacterium. GTDB lineage: Bacteria > Pseudomonadota > Gammaproteobacteria > Pseudomonadales > Ketobacteraceae > Ch67. Next base: position 7,714 of record JBMOPR010000566.1, on the reverse strand, counting down.
CCGCCAACGTCACCGTGTTCGGTGAATCCGCCGGTTCCACCAACGTCTGCGCGTTGCTGGCCACGCCGAAAACGCAAACGCCGCAACGGCTGCTCAACCGCGTGATTCTGCAAAGCGGCGCCTGCGACACGCTGGGCATCATGACACTGGAACAGGCGCAGCAGGAAGGCCTCAACCTGCTGCAGAAACTCGGCTGCACTGACGTGGCCGAACCGCTCGACTGCGCCCGCGCCGCGCCGATCAAAACGTTGCGCGATCTCACCAAAATGAACATGCTGAAATCCCTGACCTACCGGCTCGATGAGTGGCGCTTCCGTATCGGACTGGTGATCGACGGCGACGTGTTTCCCGATAACCCGCTCACCCTGCTGGCCCAGGACACCCGTCCCGACACGCCGGTCCTGCTGGGCAGCAACCGCGATGAAGGCAGCCTGTTTGCCGGCTTTCTCGATCATCCGGATGACGCGGCCGGCTACCGCGATTTTCTGGAATCCCGGTATCCCGGCCAGGGCGATGTGCTTGCCACGCTGTACCCGTTCGAAAATTATCGCAATGCCGGTGATGCTCATGCCGCGTTGCGCGGTGATCTCATCATGAAGTGCCCGACCCTGAACATGGCGCGCACCTACAGCGTCCACAACACCACGTGGCATTATTATTTCACCCAGGATGTGTCCAGCCTGACGCTGGGCACCGTGTCGCTGCTGTTTGGTCGCAATCCGCCGCGCCTGGGCACCTTCCACGGTTCCGACATCGGTTTCATTTTCGATTTTCCGCTGGCCACTTCTTCGTACCAGAAATCCGACCGGGCGGTGAAAAATTTCATGCGGCAGGCGTGGGGCAATTTCGCCCGCACCGGCAATCCCAACGGACCCGGCCTGGCGCAGTGGGAACCGTTCGATGCCGCGCGCAACAATTATCTGGAACTGAAATATCCGCCGGAAAATCGCGACGGCTTTCGCGGCAATGCCTGTGATTACTGGTTTGAAACGGGCTACGGGTTTTGAGCCACTCTGTCTTTAACCGGCCGCGTGTATGACGCAGTTGCGGCCGGCGGCCTTGGCCTGGTAGAGCAGGGCATCGGCGCGGGCGTAGGCCTCCTCAGAGCGTTCCAGCTGTGACGTGCCCGCCAGCGTCAGCAGTCCGAAACTGGCGGTGACCACGCCGGCGCTGTTGCCCGGATGCGGCAGCGCCAGCCGTTCTATGGACTGTCGCAACTTTTCCATGTAAGGCAGGGATTTTTCCGGCGGCTGATCCATGCACAACAGGATGGCAAATTCCTCTCCGCCCAACCGGAACAGGCAATCCTTGCTGCGGCGCAGCTGTTCCCGCAGACACTGGCTGATCTGGCGCAGTACGTCGTCGCCGGCCTGGTGGCCACACTGGTCGTTGTACTGCTTGAACCGGTCAATGTCGATCATGCAGAACGCGAACGGTGTTTGCAGACGGCGGTGAGCGGCAAATTCCGCTTCGAACACCTGATTGAAGTGGCGCCGGTTAAACGCGCCGGTGAGTTCGTCGGTAATCGCCAGCTCGCCCAGGCGACGGTTGGCCAGTTCCAGTTCTTCGGTACGCTGTCTCACCTCGATCGACAGCTGGGTGTTCAGCGCCAGCTGCGCCGCGCGGGCCTGCTGTTCGGCTTTCAGCTTGTCGGCCTTGAGGGTATTCATCTGGTCCGCCAGGCCGAGGGCCAGCAGTAACACCTCAAGGCTGGAGCCGGCCTGCAGGCCGTATTCGGTCAACGGCCCGGCGGACACCCAGCCCAGCATCTGGACGTAGTACAGCATCACCCCCAGCGCCAGCAGCGTAAATGCCAGCATGAAATAGCGGGCCGGCCGCGATCCGCGGTGCCACAGCAGGCTGCCGGCCAGCAGCGCCATCGTCAGCATGAAGGCGCCGATGGGCACCGCGCAGGCAAACGCCAGCGCATAGGTGCCCAACAGCGCCGGGATCATGGCAACGCCATTGAGCAGGATGCCTGTGCAGTTGGCGCGGTACAGCCAGCGTGGCGCATCCCGTTTCACCTTCAGGTATTCCAGCGCGAACAGCCCGAAGCTGACGTAGCACAGCGACGACACCACCGGCAGGGCCTGATTGTTCAGCGCCGGCGACTGCGGCCACCAGTACTGCAGGCCATAGCCGCGAAAGGCGAAGCTCCAGACAAAGAACAGTGCCACGTACAGCAGGTACAGCAGGAACCCCCGTTCCCGCGTGGACAGGTACAGGAACAGGTTGTACAGCAGGATGGCCCCCAGGGTGCCGAAATAGAGGCCGAACAGCAGCGTCTCGAACTGCAGCTGCTCAGGGTAATCCTGTGCATTCCAGAGTTGCAGCCGGATCGCCTCGTGCAGCCCATCCCAGGTGGTCTGGCGCAGGTAGATCCACGCGCGCTCCCCCGGCGCCAGCGCCAACGGCAGCACAAAGGTGCGGGTGTCCATGGGGCGGGTGCTGAAGGGGAGACGGTCGCCGGTCACGACACTCTGGATGCTGCCATCCTCCCGCACCACATGCAGGTCCAGGTAGTCCACCAGTGGCGTGCCGGTATCCAGCAGGGCATTGAGAACCTGGGTGCCCCCGTTGCGCACCTGCACCCGCAGCCACCAGGCGGATTCTGAAAACCCCGGGTTCAGGCTGTCGGCCATTAGGGGTTGCCAGGCGTGGCTGCTGCCAGTCAGTGTGGCCAGATCCAGCGTCCTGGCCGGGTCTTCCAGCGTTGCCGCAAACGGACCCAGCGCCAGCACCCGTTGCCCGGTTCCGAACTCCGCCACCGGCGCAGCCAGCAGGGGGGTGTACCACCCGGCAAAAGCCAGCAACAGGCACAGGCGGACAGCAGATAAAACCATGGAAGCGCTCAGGGGCGGGAAGTGGTGGAGTACATGGATTCAGTCTAGATGAACCAATCCGGGCACGGATCAATAAACGCAATGGTTTTGTACCGGACGGCTTGTTTGCCGGCAGTCGAAACCCTAACCTCGGCCCGAGAGTAAGCCCTTGCCGCCTGCACAAATGGAGACTTGTCGATGAACCTGGTCCGATCCGCTACCCTTGCCCTGACCCTGCTCACCACCCTGAGCGCCTGCGCCCAGAATGCCTCTACACCACCACGTCCACCCAGTCGGTGACCGGCAGCGCCGCAACCGCCGTCGCCACGCCCGTTGCCGGCAGTGCTCCCATGACGGCCTCCGACATGAAGATCCTGGCGGACAAGATCAAGGCCGACAAACGCCTGCTGGTGGCCGCCAACATGCAGCTGACCGACGCCGAAGCCAAGGGCTTCTGGCCGTTATATGACGCCTATCAGAAAGAACTGGCAGCCATCAACGTGAATCTGGTGAAGGGCATTGCCGACTATGCCGACGCGTCGGCCAAGGGCCCGCTGAGCGATGCCGAAGCCAAAAACCTGGTGGACAACTCCCTGAAGGTTGAAGCCAGCGAACTGGAACTGAAGCGCAGCTATGTGCCCAAGCTGGGCAAGGTATTGCCGGCCATGAAAGTTGCCCGTTACCTGCAGATCGAAAACAAGATCCGTGCGGTCATTCGCTACGAACTGGCCAGCAAGATCCCGTTGGTGCAGTGAGACAGTTGCAGGCCTGGTGTGTCAGCGCCGGGCCTGAATCCGCGCTTGTCAGGTCCCGGGGTGCTCCCCCATACTTCCCCGCCTGATGCCGCCACCCCCGATAGATTTCCCATGAACAACAATGAACTGCTGCGTCTGCTGCGCAAGCTGCTGACGGCCAACGAAACTGCCATGGCGGAGGTCTTTGCCCTGGGCGAGGCTGCCGTGGAGCCGGATACCGCACGTGCATTGCTGAAGCACGAGAACGAGCCGGGTTTTGCGCCCTGCAACGATGAAATGCTCGCGCGTTTTATGGAAGGACTGGTGATCCGTCAGCGCGGACGCAAGGACCCCGCCACGCCGCTGGCAGTGGAATGGCCCCTCGACAATAACCGACTGCTGAAAAAACTGCGCGTTGCCTATGAACTGCAGGACGAGGCCATGCACGCCATCCTGGCAGAATCCGGCCAGGAACTGTCCAAACAGGAGCTGAATGCCCTGTTTCGCAGCCCTGGGCACAAGAATTTTCAACCCTGTTCCGATCAGGTTTTGCGCGCCTTTATCAAAGGGCTCACGCAACGCGTGCGCGACCACTGACGGCCCTCCGGATCGTGCTACAATCCCCTCGCATTTTTCGTAGTACATACTGACGCGGTCCAGCATTTCGCCAGCCATGATCACCGATGACCTGATTTCCGTACCGGGCTACACCGTCCACCGCCTGCTGGGCAAAGGTGGCATGGCAGCGGTGTATCTGGCGACCCAGAATTCCCTGGAACGGGAAGTGGCCATCAAAGTGCTGCTCAATCCCGGCGACGAACAGTTTAATCAGCGGTTCGTCAGTGAAGCCCGCATCATCGCCACCCTCAATCATCCCCGCGTGATCACCGTGTACGACGTGGCGCAGCTGGACGACGGCCGCCACTACATCGCCATGGAATACCTCAGCGGGGGCGACCTGTCCCGGCTGCGGGGCCAGATGCTGGGCCCCCTGTACGCGCTGGAACTGATTCGCCAGATCGCCGAAGGCCTGAGCGTGGTGCACCGGCGCGGCATCATCCACCGCGACATCAAGCCCGCCAACATCCTGTTTCGGGAAGATGGCACGGTGGTGCTGACGGATTTCGGCATTGCCAAGGATCTGCAGCAGGATTGCGACCTGACCCAGGCCGGCGTCTCGGTGGGCAGCCCGTCCTATTCCAGCCCGGAACAATCCCATTGTGAACCGCTGGACCAGCGCGCCGACATTTACAGCCTGGGGGTGATCCTGCTGGAACTGCTGGTGGGCTCGAATCCGTTCAAGGGCGACAACTTCACCCAGACCGTGCTCAATCACGCCCAGATGCCGGTACCGGAACTGCCGGCGCCCCTGCGGCAATACCAGCCTCTGCTCAACCGGATGCTGGCCAAGAATCCCGCGGAACGTTTTGCCTCCACCGACGAATTGCTGACGGTGCTGACGGATCTGGTGCACGGCCAGACCGTGCCGTCGGACCTGTCGATCACGCGCCAGCATTTTGCGCCGGTGCGGCCACCGGAACCGGAGCAGACCGGCCGCAAGATTGTTTTTGCCCTGGCGGTGACGCTGCTGCTGGCGCTACTGGGCGGCGGCATTTTCTGGTTCACCTATGAGTCCGAGACCGAGAAAAAAGTCAACGATCTGCTGGCGCTGGCGGAACAGCGGCTGACGGAAGCCAAGCTCACCGAGCCGGAGTTCGACAACGCGCGCTATTTCTTCAACGAGGTGCTGGTGTTCGATCCGCAGAACACCGCTGCACTGGAAGGACTGGAACGGGTGCGGCAGATGCAGATCACCCAGCTGCTGAAACTGGGTGCCGAACGTTTCGAGCAGCAGCGCCTGACACGGCCGCTGCGGGACAATGCCTATTTCTACTACCAGCAGGTGCTGCTGCTGGACCCTGAAAGCGCAGTGGCCAGGGAAGGACTGTCCCGCATTACCGCCGAGTACATCGTGCTGGCGCAGCAAGCTTTCAGCGGCCGCGATTACGGCGCCGGACACAACTACGTGAATCTGGGCCTGGAAGTGGAACCCGAGAACGCCACCCTGCTGGAACTGAAGGATCGCTACAAGTACCAGTCCAACGCCATCCAGCGTTTTTTCAACCGCGTCTTTAACTGACCGGCATTCGCGCCGCGCTCAGGGCAGGAACATCAACAGCTGCTTCGCCGATGAGATGATGCTGGCATCCATTTCATGGATGTTGGCGGCGCTGCGGCTGACAAAAATCCGCTCCACCCAGGTTTCCATGTCCTGGGCCAGGCCGCGGTAGGTGTCCACCAGAAAATCCGGCAACGCCGCTTGCGCGTGAGCGCGGGTGTGAGTGGCCAGTTCCGCCAGCACCGACGACAGGCTGACGAAATCCTCCATATAAAAGATCGAGCTGGCGACATCCTGCAGGCAGGCCGCGATGTTGGTCAGTGCGGCGGATTTGTTGGAACCGATCTGCAGCAGATCCAGTTGCTGTTGGATTTCCCGCAGCAATTCCTGCAGTTCATCCAGTTCGTCGGCGCTGACCGGTTGTCGCAGTGCGTACTGTTCGGCGCTGATGAATTCCTGCTCCAGTTGTTCGCCCAGTACGCCGGTAAAACCTTCGCTCAGATCAAAAAATTCGTTTTCATCGAACAGCGCCACCTGTTCATCCGAACGCAGCGCCGGATTGTACAGGCGCACGTTGTCCAGCAGGGCTTCCGTCAATTGCTGCTTTCTGCCGTCGAGGTCGGTTGCAGGCGCAGCAGGAAGAGCGGAAAGCGGAAGATCCCGCAGGAAGGCACGGAAATTTTCATTGGTGTATTTGAAGCGGGACATCAACTGGCGCAAGTCCGACAAATCTTTCTGCACGGAAATGAAATGGGTGATGCGTCCCGTGGGGTCGCGCACGGGCGTGATGTTCCATTCCACCGGATAGGGCTCGCCGTTCTTGCGGTAATTGATGGCGGCGCCGTGAAAGCTGCGCCCGGCCTGCAGGTCTTCATGCAGCCGGTGCAGAATGCGCGGATTGCTTTTTTCGCCCTGGAATATTGCGGGCGACTGGCCGCGCAATTCATCCGCGGTGTATCCCGTCATGCGGCAGAAGGCAGGATTGGCGTACAGGATCGGGTAGCCGGGTTCGCTGCCTGTAATCAGGATGGCGTTGAAGGAGGCGACGAAAAACTGCCCCAGTATTTCGCGCAAAACCGGTTCATCGAATAGCGGCAATGTGGGGGTGGTGCTGGAACCGTCTGTCGGCATGGTGGAGGCTCCGGCGCTGGTCAGCCCGGTCCCATGTCCCGGTTCTTGATCTGCTCGAACAGCGCCAGTGTGATGCGTTGTTCACCGCGTTCGCGGGCGGCCTTTTCCACTTTGGCGCGGGCGAGTGGGCGAATAAAAAATGGGGCCTGCTGCAAACGCTTTTCGGCATCGGCATCCCAGATCGGTTTGTCCTTGCTCATGGGGATTGGGGCTCCTGCTGCGGTGTCTGGCTTTAACCATAGCACAGACACCGCCACAGCGTGTTTGTTCAGATGGCCGCCGCCAGCCAGGACGCCTGACTGATTGCGCGCTTGGCGTCCAACTCCGCTGCCACATCAGCGCCGCCGATCAGGTGCACTTTCACGTTTGCCGCTTCCAGATCCGCCTGCAATTCCCGCAGTGGCTCCTGTCCGGCGCACAGAATCACGGTATCCACCGGCAGCGTGATGGGCTGGTTGCCCACCAGAATATGCAATCCCGCGTCATCGATGCGCTGGTATTCCACGCCGTTCATCATGCGCACATCCTTGCGCTCCAGCAGGATCTTGTGGGTCCAGCCGGTGGTACGGCCCAGGCCCGCGCCTACCGGCGTGGTCTTTCGCTGCAGCAGCCAGATGTCGCGGTCGGCTTTTTCCACCTGCGGCTCCACGCCTGCCACGCCGCCGCGCGGATGATTGTTGAAATCCACGCCCCATTCCGCGCCGAATTTTTCCAGGCTCAGGGCGGAGGAAACGCCCTTGTGGGAAATCAGTTCCGCCACGTCGAATCCGATGCCGCCAGCGCCGATGATCGCCACCGCCTTGCCGACTTTTCTGCGGCCGAGAATCGCATCCAGATAGCCCATCACCATCGGATGATCGATGCCGGCGATATCGGGTGTGCGCGGTACCACGCCGGTGGCCAGCACC
>JBMOPR010000565.1:0-12783 GCA_049323075.1 Pseudomonadota bacterium | reverse complement strand
GCAGTTCGAATTCTTCCCGGCACTGGTGCACGAATTCAAAAAAGGATTCATCACTCAGGGACGAGCCGGACAGATTGATGAAGAACAGATCGCCATCCGCCAGCCGGTTCTGCTCCAGCCGCTTTTTAACATGGGCGAAAGCATTGCGGATCACCCAGCGGTCGATCAGCGGCATCAGGTTGAAGCGCTCCGCCGCAGGCATGAACATGCCGGGTGCAATGATGGTGTCGCCATCGCGCATGCGCACCAGGAACTCCTCGTGCCGGGCTGGTTGTGCCAACCCCACGATGGCCTGGGAATACAGCACGAACGCGTTTTCATCCAGTGCGCGGCGGATTCGCGAAGCCCAGTGCATCTGGTCGCGGCGCTGGGTCAGTTCACGGTCGTGGGCATCGAACACCTGGATGTAACTGCGACCCTTGTCCTTGGCGGCATAGCAGGCCATGTCGGCGCTGGCCAGCACTTCTTCCACATCGGTGGATGCACTGTTCAGCTGCACCACACCGATGCTGGATGAAATCACGAAACGTTGTTCATTCCACAGAAACCGGAATTCCTTGATGGCGTTGTGTACCTTGCGCGCCGCCTCCAGGGCTTCATCCAGATTGCACTGCCACAGCAGGATGCCGAATTCATCGCCGCCCATGCGGGACACGCGATCCTGCTCGCGCAGCTCGCCCTTGATCACCTTGCCGATCTGCTTGAGCAGTTCATCGCCGGCCACATGGCCGCAGGTGTCATTGATGATCTTGAACTGGTCCAGATCCACGTACAGCAGCGCATGTTCATGGCCGTGCACGCGTGCATTTTCCAGCACCGTCTCCAGCTGCTTCTTGAACTGGTCGCGGTTCATCAGATCGGTGAGGGAGTCGTGATAGATCAGGTAGGCGACCTGCTGCTCCGCTTCCTTGCGTGCATTGCGATGCTCGGCGTCACGCAATTCGCGCTCCACCGCCGGCACCAGTCGCGCCAGATTGTCCTTCATGATGTAATCCTGCGCGCCGGCCTTCATCGAGTTCACCGCCACATCGTCGGTGATGGCGCCCGACACCACGATCACGGGGGTGTCAGGCTGCATGGCCTTGACCAGCTGCAGGGCTTCGGCAGAACTGAAAGCAGGCATGTTGTGGTCGGTTACCACCAGATCCCAGTGCTGGCGATTGAGTGAAACGCGCATGTCCTCCGCCGTGTCCACCCGTTCGAACCAGCAGGTCAATCCCCCCTTTTTTAGTTGCCGAACCAACAGCAGTGCATCATCTTCCGAATCATCGGCGATCAGCACCTTGAGCAGCCTGTCCACGCGTCTCTCCACCCGGTTTTGAATCAGTATAGTGCGGGAACGCGATTGACACCCAACCAGTACTGGCCCAGCAGCTTGACCTGCTCGACAAATTCATTGAAATCCACGGGCTTGTTGATATAGCTGTTGGCACCGCTGTCGTAGCCGTCGATCAGATCCTGCGGTTCATCCGAGGATGTCAGCAGTACCACCGGCATCCGGCTGGTACGGTTGTCCATACGGATGGAACGCAGCACATCAATGCCATTGAGCTTGGGAAGTTTCAGATCCAGAAACACAACCTTGGGCTGTTCACCCACATTGCGTCCCTCGTATTTACCGCGCCCGAAGAGGTATTCCAGCGCTTCTTCCCCGTCGCGGGCCACGACAACATGATTGGGGACACTGGTTTTTTTCAATGCTCGCAGCGCCAACAGTTCATCATCGGCGTTATCTTCAACTAGCAGTATGGTCATAGGATCCATTCTTATTATTCCAGGACGAAATATCGAAGATGACTGCGAGCATTAACGACGTTACGTCCAGTCGCCGGAAAGGTCAACATCTCCGACGCTTTTCATTCACCCATGTCAGGAATTTGTCATTTGAAGCTGACCGGAACAGCGCTCAGCCAAGCGTGAAATGGAAGGTGGCGCCTTTGCCAGGTTCGCTTTCGGCCCAGATATCTCCGCCATGGCGATGGATCACCCGCGCTACCGTGGCCAGGCCAATGCCAGTGCCTTCGAATTCCTCCTTGGTATGCAGGCGCTGGAACGCGCCGAAAAGCTTGTCCGCATACCGCATATCGAAACCGGCTCCGTTGTCGCGGACAAAATAAACCTTGTCCACGCACCCCAGCGCCACCGACGCCACCGCCTGTTTGGCACTGTACTTCCAGGCGTTGTCGATCAGATTCGTCAGCGCAATCCGCATCAGCTTGGCGTCGCAGCTGGCCACCATGCCATCCTGGATCTCGACACTCACCATACGGCTGGGATACTCCTCCTGCAGCTCCCGTACAATGTCCCGTGCCATGGCGGACAGGTCAGTGGGCTCCGGCACGATTTCCTGCCGTGTCACCCGCGACAGCCGCAGCAGGCTGTCGATCAGCAATCCCATGCGCTGGGTGGCGGCACGCACGCGATCCAGATAGCTCTTGCCGACATCGTCCAGCACATCGCTGTATTCCTCCAGCAAGGCCTGGCTGAAGCCGTCGATGGCGCGCAGGGGCGAACGCAGATCGTGGGACACGGAGTAGCTGAACGCTTCCAGCTCGCGGTTGGCAGTGCGCAGTTCCGCCGTCCGTTCACTGACAATGGTTTCCAGTTCGACCTTGTTCTGCTTCAGTTCCTTGTCACTCTGTTCGATCACAGACAGCATCTGGTTGAATGCATCCACGGTCTGGCCGATTTCGTCCTCACTGGTCTTTTCCGCCCGCAGCGAGTAGTCATTCTGGTGCGCAATGCGGCCCGCCGTTTCCGCCAGCCGGGTGATCGAATGCGTAATGACCTGCTGCAGCCACATCGCCACCAGCAACGACACCACGGAAATCACCGCCAGCGCCGTCAGCATCATGTAGATGTAGCGCCGCATGTGCTGATCGACATAATCCAGATTGGCGCGCACGTAAAGGCTGCCCAGCAGCGTATCGTCCATGTAGATGGTTTTGCGCATTTCGTAATGATCATCCATGAAACCGGTCACGATGGTGTCTGGCGATGACGGGCAGTCCACCGGATTGTTGTCGCCGGGGAACGAATGCACCTTCAGTTCGCCACTAGCCGCGTAGATGCAGGCCACTTCCACCGTATTGTCGAAGCGCAGGCTGTTGACGCTTTCCTGCAGGGTGCGGGCGTCATCAAACATCAGCGCCGCCGACAGTTGCGCGATGGCCACCCGCGACACCACGTCGATCTCGTGCTCCAGCTGGTCGCGCATGTGGGAACGTTCATACACCACGAAGAACAATCCGATCAGCACCACACCGCTGGCGATGGTGAACAGCATCATCAGGGTGAGTTTCTGCTTGAAGGAGAAGCGGCGCCAGAATCCGTGCATCAGCGCACCTGCCTGGCCAGTTGCAGCAGTTTCGAACTCATCTGCAGCCCGCTGTCGCGAACAGCCTGCAGGTTGATATCGAAGCGGATGCGGTTGTTTTCGGACAGCAGCTCGATGACACCGCCGTCCTGGACGAAGCCGGACTGGTCGCTCACGGTGAGAACAGGATGGTTGGTCAGCCCTCGCAGCACCGTGGCGGACTTCACCGTACCGGCCACAAACAGAATCGCGCAGCCTTCCAGTTCGCTGACGCTGGCGGGCTGGACTACCTTGAGTTCGAAATTGCGGACTTTCCGGCCAGACAACTGATAGAGATATTCACCAAAGGGATTGCGATCGAAAATGCACAGACGCAGGTCACCGCCCCGCAGTTCCATCTCCTCGGGCCAGGTGACGAACTTGGTGAAGTTGTAGATGAAGGCCGCCTTGATCTGGTAGATGTCCTCGGCCTGGATCTGTGCAGGAGCAAGGCCAATCAGCAGGCAACACAAAGCCCGCGTCATCCAGCTGCCGCCCCGCCTACCTGTCCCTTGCCGGTATCCCTTAGTCATCTATCCTGGTGAATTCCTTGGTGTACGCACTTCACTATAGTGCACTTTTTTCGTGCCTGTCGCCCGGAGCGGCGCCGGGATTCCAGCGCTCAGGGTTAGGTGGATTCCCCTAATAAATCCGTCTACATTGCGCCGCATTCATGTTTTTCCACCCGGTTAACCCACCCCCTACCTGCAGGTACCCCATGAAAAATCTGGAACAGATCGCCGAACTGGCGCTGCGTCAGCTGGACACCGCCGGCTACTACCTGGGTCGCTACGGCATCAGCGACCGAATCAACCGTCACAATCTGATTGCCCTGGTGATGACCCGGAAGGAACGGGTACGGGGCGAGCTGTCCCGATTGGAGCTCAGGGCGGCACTGCAGCGCAAGCGCCTGCAGCAGACACTGGATCAGGTCAGCCGTAGTGCCGACCAGCTGATCGATCTGGCCCCCGCCCCGCTGGCACACCAGCTGCACCGGGCCAAGGCGCGGGTTATCTGACCCTCAGGACCGACGCACCTCGCTGCTGAGCAGGTTGAACGCGATATTGGCATGATCGCAGAAATGCCGGAATGTCAGGAATTCCTGCTCGGTCAGCGGCCCGTTGGCAGGGCTGCGGTCGGCAAAGATGACACCGCGGGGCTGACCCTGTACCCGCACCGGCGCCACGAAAAACTCGCCCGGGCCAAGCAGGGCCTGCAGCTCCGGCACAAACAGTCCACCCAGCTGCTGGCGGGTGCGGCGGTCGATCCACACCGGTTCGTTCTGCGCCAGCACGTGGGAAAAAATCTGCTCGCGGCCATCACCCGTTGCTGGTGGCGGCGAAGGCATTGTCACCTGGAACTTTTGCAACAAGGTTTCCCGCTCCTTTCCCAGCACGAATCGCGCCACCAGTCGCGGCTGCCGCAGATCCAGCATCGCCAGCACCACCCGGTCCATCTTCAGACCCCGGTAAATGCCCTCCAGCACCGTGCTCAGCACCACATTCAGATCCGCCTTTTCACTTAGCAGCGCTGACAGTTCCCGCAAAAGTCCCAGTTGCAGCATCAACTGGGGATCGGGCGCGGCGGCGATGGCGGGAACCGGCTCCGGCGACTCACCCGGCGGGGGTGGAATAAAACGGTCAGTATTGACGATGCCGAAATCCGACATCACCTTCGCCGCCTGCTGCGCATTCAGATACACCTGCCGCGTCACCCATTCGTTGTTGCGCCCCAGCATGCTGCCGATGTTGTGCAGCACCGTGGTGACATCCGGATGGTTCCAGCCCTGTTCTGCTGCGTCCGCCAGCCGGTAAGCCAGTTCCACCTCACGCAGGTTGCGCTCACGATTGTTGCCCGACGCCAGCGCCGTGGCCAGCAGGGCGCTCAGGTGCCAGTCCCGGATCAGCGCCAGCGTCAGGTTGCGCAAGGTGAATCCCAGCACCCGGCGCTCGGCTTCCTCGCGGTCGGCAGTATTGTGGTACTGCCACTCCAGCGCATCGGCCTTGCCATAGGGAAAGCACCAGAATGCCACCGCACCGATGCGGTACAACAGGGCGGCAATGAACAGTTCCTCGGTATTGCCCAGCTTCGACTGCTCCGCCAGCTCCTTGGCCTGCACCGCCGCATGAAAGGATCGCACCAGTTCCGCCAGTGCGTTGTCGTGGCGGGAGCCGGACAGCATGGTCTCCACCAGTCCGATCGACAGCGCAATGTTGCGCACCGTATCAAAACCCAGAATGACGATGGCACGGCTCACGGTATTGATGCGCACGCCACCGGGGTTGTAGTAGACGCTGTTGGCCATTTTCAGCACCCGCGCAGTCATGGTGTTGTCGCGCAGGATCACCTGGGCCAGTTCGCTGGTGGACGAGCCGTCGTCGGTCGACATGGCCGCAATACTGCGCGCCGTATGGGCAAACAGGGGGAACTCCTCTTCTCCCAGGCGACGGACCCAGGCGTCCAGGGTGGTCGGCGCGGTCATTTGGCTCATTTTGGGGTTTCCTGATTCATGCAGCGATTGGCTCCAGACTTCAGTCTAGCCCGCCGCCCCCGCGTCACCGGTGGAGATTTTGGGTATAAGGAAAGAGGTATTCAGACTGTATAGTTACATGGGGGTGCTTTCGTCCAGCCGCTGGACTACATTCTGGAATACCGGGCATTGATCCCGGTCAGCAGTATCGACAAAAACAATCACTAATAAGATACAGAGAGGGAATTTATGTACGTTGATGAAGCAGTTATCGCCGGAATGCTGGCCCTTATCAGTTCACTGGCTGTCGGCGGCTATGTGTTGTACTTCATGCTCCATGACATGAAGATGAAAACCAAGGGCAAGATGAAAGCCCACTGAACCAGGCTTACTGACCTTCTCCAGCGGGGGTGCCGACCCAGTCGACACCCCCGCTTCCTTTTTTACTCGGCAAAACCGCATTCCTGCAGAAACGCCGCCACGTCTTTCAGATATCGCCCCTGGTCCAGGTGAATGATGTGATTGCCCGGAAACCAGTGGATGTCCGGCCGGTTCCAGTGATCCCACAACAGACGCGCATGCTTGGGCGGCGCGAAGCGGTCACCGGCGCCGCCGATGATCATCAGCCGCTCTTTCGGCAACTTCACCGGGTACGTCAGCGGGCAATGCACGGCCGAGATGTGGCGCGCTTCCTTGATCGACACACCGCTCAACCGCATGGCCGCCTTGATCAGATTGCCGGCGGGAAACCACTGCAGGATCAGGTCGAGCAGGCTTACCACCGGCACGTTGGGAATGGCGAAATGCAGACGCTCGTCCACCGCTGCCGCCACCGCGCTGGTGTAACCGCCGAGGCTGATGCCGGTGACGCCGAAACGCGGCACGCCGATCCGCTCCAGGTAATTCAGGAAAATGCGGAAATCGTAAATGGAATGCGCCACCGTTTCCGCAATATGGGAAATGCCATTGGCGAAATAGCCGTGACCGCTGAAGGGCGAGAACGGCCCCTGACGCGCGCCATGGAATGGCAGTGTGTACAGCAGAATGTCGTAACCCAGCCGGTAAAACCAGGGCAATCCCAGGAACAGGCTGTTCACCCAGTACGGGTCGGCCATGAAGCCGTGCACCACGCAGATGGTGGGGCGCGGGCCGCAGTTGTGGGTCCAGTACTGGGCGACGGCGTGACGGTTGCGTTCGTTCTTCAAATAGCGGTCGTGCAGACGGGGATTCACCGGCTGGAACGGGCTTTTGAAGGTGAGGACGCGGCACTGGCCGTCCGGCGGATTGAAACGGATAAGGCCGGGCTTGCGCTCCTGCATGTCCACTTTCACGTTGGGAAAGCGGAAGAAGCGGCTGGCGTCATGGCTGCTGGCGATTTCCCGGTACAGCGCGCTGTCTTCCATGTCCTGCTTCAGCCGGAACGGATTGGCCGACAGCGGCAGCGCCAACGTGGACACCACACCCGCCACCGCCGTGCGCACCGCCAGATCCACTACCACGGTGCCATCCACCAGCAGTTGCGTCGGCAGGTCCAGATCAAAATCGTCGGGGAATTTGTGGAAACTGCTTTCGAGATTTTCCCACCAGGGCTGCTCCGGCATGATGCGGCGGGAATGGCCGTAGGTTTCGTTGGCAATGCGGGACACGGTCGCGTAGGCGGATTCCATAAGCACCTCGCCGTTTCAATGGCTTATATATTTCAGTATAGCCAAAACGACAAGGCCGCGACGGTGGGTCGCGGCCTGGTGCATTCAGCGCAGCATCTGTACTGCTGTTTGCCGCTTACTTTTTGCCGTCGATGGCAGCCTGGATTTTCTCGACCCGCTTGTCGTTGGACGGGTGGGAACTGAGGAAACCACCGCCGGAACCGTATTTGGCCTGCAGGGTTTCGATGGCGCGCTTCATGGCGTAGGGGTCCTTGCCCAGTTTGCGCAGGGTGGCTACAGCGTACTGGTCGGCCTCCAGTTCATCCTTTTGTGAGAACTGTGCATTGACCGCTGCATAACCCAGCTGGCCCAGTTGCGACTGGGTTAGCGTACCCACGGTCCCGCCCACGGAAATGGCGGCAGCAAAGGCGGAATCCGTCAGCAGCTTCTGCTGCATCTGCTGGTAGCTGTGCTTGAGTTTGACGTGGCCCACTTCGTGGCCAATGACCGCCAGCGCCTGGTCGTCCGGCATGGCATCCAGCAGGCCCGAATAGACCCGCACTGTGCCGTCCGCCATGGCGAAGGCGTTGATTTCCTCCGACATGTACACCTTGAAGTTCAGATCGAGGCCGTCAATGTTGGTCATGCCCTGGGTGATCTTCGCCAGCCGCTTGCTGTAGGCATTGCTGGCCGGAGGAACCTTGTTCTCGCTATCCATCTGCTGGGCGGCGAGAGAGGCGGTCTGCTTGACGCTCTCTTCACTAAGTGTGGCGGCCTGCAGCACGCCGGCGCCCACATTCATGGCAGCGCTGGTATCAAAGGAACCGTCGGCGGCGCAGCCGGAAAGCGCGGCGGCCAGGGCAACGGGAACGGCCAATTTGCGGGTGAACATCCTGGGCAAGGTCGACATCCTGAGCATCCTCTTTATCAGGTAGGTTTCGATTCTGGCGATTCGAATCAGGGGAAATAAGGAAGCGGGATTATGGCAGATCGGGGCCGGCAGGCGAACCGGTGAAAATACCGGAATTGCGGCCAGACGGGGTCAGGCCGGCATGGCACTGTCGGTGTTGAATTGCTGCCGTTCCAGAATGCGTTCCAGCAGCACGCCCAGGTTGCCCTGCACATTGCCACAGAGGCGCCCCATATCGGTGAGGGAGATGGACCCCAGCATCAGGGTGATGAGTTCGTTGAGGGTGGGCATCTGCGATTCCACGTCGCAACCGCCAGACAGCTCGCAGCCGCCGTCATCGTCACAGCATTCGGTGATGGCCAGGGGCCCTTCCACCGCCGCGACTATATGGGCGATGGTGATCAGTTCCGGAAAACGGGCCAGCTGGTAGCCGCCCTTGGCGCCGCGCTCGGAGCGCACCAGTCCCGCATTCACCAGCTGTCGCATCAGCTTGCGCACCGTCGGCAGGCCCAGCCGGGTTTCCACCGCCAGTTCCTCCATACGCAACTGCAGGGACGGCGACTTGGCCAGCCGGTGCATGAGCACCAATGCGTAATCTGTCATTTTGCCAATGCGTAACATAGAATGCGCGCCTTTATGGTCGATTCAAAAAAGAATACCATATTGGTATTGATTTAAATAGCCGACTATTTTAGTCTGGCTTGCGTAGAGAGAGTCACAGCCCCGGCTTCGGCCGCCCAACGCCTGTCCCGTCGTTTATCCTTAACAAAGGCACGGATATGCGCGTGAGCCACCACAGAGACCCAGCACCATGAGCAAAGGCAACGAGATCGACGACCTGATCAGTCGCGAATACGAAGCCGGATTCGTCACGCAAGTGGAATCGGACACCCTGCCTCCCGGCCTCAACGAAGAGGTCATCCGCATCATTTCCGGCAAGAAAAACGAACCGGAGTGGATGCTGGAGTGGCGGCTGGAAGCCTACCGCAAGTGGCAGCAGATGGACATTCCGCGCTGGGCGCAAATGCCGCACCCGGAAGTGGATTTCAACGCCATCAGTTATTACTCCTCGCCCAAGTCGAAGAAGAACGGCCCCAAGAGCCTGGACGAAGTCGATCCGGAAGTGCTGGCAACGTTCGAGAAGCTGGGCATTCCCCTGCACGAGCGCGGCAAGCTGGCGGGCGTGGCGGTGGACGCGGTGTTCGACAGCGTGTCGATTGGCACCACTTATAAAGAAGAGCTGGCCAAGGCCGGAGTGATTTTCTGCCCGATCTCGGAAGCCATCAAGGATCATCCGGAACTGGTGCGGAAATACCTGGGCAGCGTGGTGCCGCAGCAGGACAACTTCTACGCCGCATTGAATTCCGCCGTGTTCAGTGACGGTTCCTTCGTGTACATCCCGAAGAACACCCGCTGCCCGATGGAGCTGTCCACCTATTTCCGCATCAACGAACTCAACACCGGGCAGTTCGAACGCACGCTGATTGTTGCCGACGAAGGCAGCTATGTGTCGTACCTGGAAGGCTGCACCGCGCCGATGCGCGATGAAAATCAGTTGCACGCGGCCGTAGTGGAACTGGTGGCGCTGGGCGATGCGCAAATCAAATATTCCACCGTGCAGAACTGGTATCCCGGCGACGCCAACGGCAAGGGCGGCATCTACAACTTCGTCACCAAGCGCGGCCTGTGCGCCGGCGTGAATTCGAAAATTTCCTGGACACAGGTGGAAACCGGCTCCGCCATCACCTGGAAATACCCCAGCGTGGTGCTGCGTGGCGACAACAGCGTCGGTGAATTCTATTCCGTGGCGCTGACCAACAATTTCCAGCAGGCGGACACTGGCACCAAGATGATCCACCTGGGCAAGAACACCCGGAGCACCATTGTATCGAAAGGCATTTCCGCCGGTCGCAGCCAGAATGCCTATCGCGGCCTGGTGCGGATTTCACCCCGCGCCGACAACGCCCGCAATCACACCCAGTGCGATTCGCTACTGATCGGTGACAAGTGCGGTGCGCACACATTTCCTTATATTGAAGCGAAGAATTCCGACAGCATCATCGAGCACGAAGCCACGACATCCAAGGTGAGCGACGACCAGCTGTTCCTCTGCCGCCAGCGCGGTATCGACGAGGAAAAAGCCGTGTCGATGATCGTGAACGGCTTCTGCAAGGAAGTGTTCAAGGAACTGCCGATGGAATTCGCGGTGGAAGCCGGCAAGCTGCTGGAAGTGAGTCTGGAAGGAGCGGTGGGCTGAGAAAGCGCCGTTGGTTGATTTGATTATGAGTACAGACCCGATGTTGATTGTGAAAGATCTGGTAGCAGAAGTGGATGGCAAGACCATCCTCAACGGCATTTCCCTCACCGTGAAGCCCGGCGAAGTCCACGCCATCATGGGCCCCAACGGTTCCGGCAAAAGCACGCTGGCGAATGTGCTGGCCGGCCGCGACGGTTATGAAGTGAAAAGCGGCGAAGTGATTTTCCAGGGCCACAACCTGCTGGAGCAGGCTCCGGAGGAACGCGCCCGCGAAGGGGTGTTCCTGGCGTTTCAATACCCGGTGGAAATTCCCGGCGTCAGCAACATGCAATTCCTGAAAGCCTCGGTGGACGCGATTCGCAAGCACCGCAAACTGCCGGAACTGGATACACCCGCCTTCATGAAAATGGCGCGGGACAAGTGCAAGGATCTGAAACTGAATCCGGATTTTCTCAAGCGCGGCGTGAATGAAGGTTTTTCCGGCGGTGAGAAGAAGCGCAACGAGATTCTGCAGATGGCGTTGCTGGAACCCAGCCTGTGCCTGCTGGATGAAACCGATTCCGGGCTTGATATCGATGCGCTGCAGGTCGCGGCGGAAGGTGTCAACGCCCTGCGCGACGGCAAGCGCGGTTTTGTGCTGGTCACCCATTACCAGCGTCTGCTGAATTACATCGTACCCGACTACGTGCATGTACTGGCGGGTGGCAGGATCGTGAAGTCCGGCGGGCGCGAACTGGCGCTGGAACTGGAAGAGAAAGGTTACAGCTGGATTCAGTAACGGCAGGCAGTCATGATTTCACCGAACGATTGGAAACAACAGGCGCTGGCACAGACCGGACAGGAAAAATCCCTGCACTGGCTGCTGCAACCTGCGATCGCGCAGGCCGCGTTTCGCGCCGCCGAACTGCCCACCCGCAAGACCGAACGCTGGAAGTACACGCCGGTTACCGCTCTGCTGCAACAGGACTTTCTGCAGCCGGCCGCGGCCGATGCTGTTGACGAAGGCCTGGCCCGGGATTGTTTTGCCGACCTGCCCGATGCCAGCCGCATCGTGCTGGTGAATGGCCAGCTCAACCGCGCGCTGTCGGATTTCAGCGACCTGGAGAACCAGGGCGTGATCACCCTGTTCAGCATGGCCAGCCCGGAACAGCGCGAACTGGTGAACATGCATCTGGGTTCGGCCGTGAATCCGGAAAAACACCTGTTTGCCGCCCTGAATTACAGCCATCTGCAGGATGGCCTGCTGCTGCACGCCCCCGCACTGCAAAAACTGGCGCAGCCGGTGTACGTGGTTTATCTGGGCAGCGCGTTGAACACACCGGCCTGGACGCAAACCCGTTTGCTGGTGGTCGCCGAGCCCGGCGCGGAACTGCAACTGATCGAGCAGTTCGACAGTGTCGGCGAACAGAATAACCTGTTCCATAACCATGTCACTGAAATCGTGCTGCAACCCAACGCGCGGCTGCAACATATCCGCCTGCAGGTGGAGCAGGAAGCCCTGAGCCACATCAACGGCCTGCATGTAAAACTGGCCCGCGACAGTCATTACGAACAGCACGGCATCGCTTTTGGCAGCCAGATCAAGCGTAACGACATCAATGTGAATTTCGCCGGTGAAAATGCCGCCTGCGTGCTGAACGGTGTGTTTCTCAGCAAGCACCGCCAGCACATCGACAATCATCTGAATCTGGAACATGCCACGCCGCTCTGCTCCAGCAACACCGCGTTCAAGGGTTTTGTCACCGACGAAAGCCGCGCCATTTTCAACGGCCGCATCCACATTCATCCGCAGGCGCAGAAAACCGAAGCACACCTCAACAACAAGAACCTGTTGTTGTCCAAGAAGGCAGAGCTGGATACCAAGCCGGAGCTGGAAATCTACGCCGACGACGTGAAATGTTCCCACGGCGCCAGTATCGGCCAGCTGGATGAGAAATCGCTGTTCTATTTCCAGTCCCGCGGTATCGACAAGGCCAGCGCCGAAGCCATGCTGTGCCTGGGCTTTGTAAACGAAAAAGTGGAGCAGATTCCCAGCGAAGCCATGCAGTTACTGGCGCAACACAAACTGGGACAGTTCTTCAACGACGTGGAAAAACTGAAGGCCCTGTGGTCTTTGTGAGCGTGCAACCATGAGTAACGGTGTGA
>JBMOPR010000564.1:0-12837 GCA_049323075.1 Pseudomonadota bacterium | reverse complement strand
TGACGCAGCGCCGATGACTCTGGCGCGAACTACTCTGCTCCCGCGATAGTGGTACCCATCACACGGTTGCGGCCACTGTGCTTGGCCTCGTACAGCACTCCATCCGCCGCCGCAATCAGTTTGTCGCAGACATAATCCCGCGTCGGCACTGTAGTGGCACAACCGATACTGATAGTCATCGGGATGCTCTGGCCCTCGTAATCAAATGTCAGCGCCGCCACTGCCGCCCGAATCCGTTCTGCCATCTGCAGGCCGCCAGCGTGATCTGTGTGGGGCAACAGTGCCGCAAATTCCTCGCCGCCATAACGGGCCAGCTCGTCCGATGGACGCTGCAGACATCCGTGTATCGCTCTGGCCACCGCACGCAGGCAGGCATCACCCGCCAGATGGCCATAGCGGTCGTTGACCTGCTTGAAGTGATCGATATCGATCAGCAGCAGAGTCAACGCCAGCTGGGCCCGGGATGATCGCTTGATTTCAGTGGTCAGCTGCTCATCGAAGAAACGCCGGTTTTTCACACCGGTCAAGCCGTCCATCCGATTCTTTTCCTGCAGCGCCGCATTGGCGGCCGACAGCTGGTGCAGGGCATCATCGAGTTCCTGGGTACGCTGCGCCACCCGCTGCTCCAGCTGATATTGGGCTTCCAGCTGAATGCGTTCGTTCTCTTCTTTGAGAATGGCCATGCGATGGGCCAGTGCGAAAGACAGCATCCATGGCGGAGCCGATCTGCATGGCATATTCCGTCAGCAGATTGCTGGGTACCAGGTCAAAGGTTTTCAGGGCGTAGAGCGAAATGCCGAGCAACAGTACGGTCCACGCCAGCATGAAATAGCGCGCCTGCCGGGTGCCGCTGGCCAGCGCAATGCCACCACAACTAAGCACGATCAGCGCAGACACCAATGCTCCCGCTACCGCCAGCTTGAGCGCCACGGAATAAGGCAAGACGAATGGTGCCACAGTAAGAGCAAACATCAGATACGCCATAATGCGCACCAGACGCGCGGCACGGGGCATCAGTTTATCCAGGCTGAGAAAGCTGCGACTGAAATTGAGCATGCCCACCAGCGTGAAACTGATCAGCACCGGTTGCGCGGTCAGGGCCCAGCGTGTCGATTCCTGCCACAGGTATTCGACCCCGTAACCACTGAGCGACACAAAAAACAGAATTGAACTGCCGATAAAGTGCACGTAGTTCAGGTAGCTGATCTCGCGGATCGAAAGAAAGATCAGAAAGTTGTACACCAGCATCGAGAGCAGGATGCCATAGTAGATGCCCTGTATGACCTGCTCGTCATGGTCCTTTACATGAAACGCGAGAGGCGTCCATACCCGCAGCGGCAGCTGCAGGGAGCTGCTGGTCTGGACCCGGATATACACCTCTTTACCCTGACCTGGCAGCAGGGTGAGCGGATAAACTACATTGCGGTTCTTGATTGCACGCTTTTGAAAAGGGAAAGCACGGCCCGCTACCGTGGTATCCACCAGCTGCGGCAGGGACTTTTCCTGAATGCATTGACCGGGTGCGCCTTCGCTACCGGGCCAAACTAGCGGGTCATATCAATGTGGAATCCGGATTCGAGAGAATCCCACCGATCACCGGTGGCGAACCTTGAGCAGCGCCAGATACTGCTTTTCGATTTCCTGCAGCAGGATTCGGTTTTCCTCCAGCAACTGATTGGCCCTGTCCAGTCTGGCTGACACCCACTGCTCTTCCTGCAAGCCCTTTTTGCCGGGCTCGGCGCAGAGTATTTCCAGCTCCGCCCGGTTCTGCGCAAGCTTTTCCCACCGGGTCAGAATTCTTTTTTCGCAAACCGCAATCGCCCCGTGAATATTTGCCATGTCGATATCCTGTTAGTGCACAAAATGAAACATTGGCGTCCATTGTCCTGGGCGAAGCGGAATTTTTGATTGATAGGGGTCAATGCCTGTTGTTAAATCGACCGCGCGTGGCGGGTGGTTACGTCCGCACGGTCTGATTATTTGATTGGGCTTGATTTCTATTCGAGTTCCATTACTCCAGTTCCAACACTACATGATTCGTTACGAACGGTTTAACGATAAAATCGCCTGTCGTAAACCGGTTGTAGCCCGAATCCCAGTTGGTAAATTTCAAATAGTAGTTGCCAGCCGCTACCACAATTTCCGGATAGTTCAGATCATCAAATGAATGGGTTTGTCGATCAGCCAGCCTTCGCTGGTAGTCTCGAAAATGTATCCACCACACCGCAGATTTCCAATTCTCGGATGAGAACAGCCGTCCAGTACCAACTTGGTCTGATTGCTTGGGTTCTTTTCTGCTTTTACTACGAGTACTTTTCCAAAATTCTGCTTGGTCCTGGCCGCTTTGCTTGTGGTTATGTTGTTTGATTCAACGGCATTTGACGCTGGCTGGCCCGATGTTTGGTTTGTTTGCGTTGCCGGAGATGCAGTCGTGGTCGAGGGCTGCGCCATGCCTGCGGGCGTAACTGAGTTCATGGCCCCGTTCAAAGCGGCAGACATGGCATCGCCGGCAATTCTTTCCATATCGGTTGAGGAGCATCCGGCTAGCAGCAATGCTGACATCAATAATGCTTTTTTCATTTTTACGCTCCCTGTTTTACGCTGGTTGAAGGTTTTTCCTGAATCAATCTGTATCAACTGAACAATGCCCGATAGGACAGCGCCTCACTCAAATGGCGCTTTCCAATTCCGCCGTCCCCTGCCAGGTCTGCAATTGTGCGCGCTACCCGCAGTACCCGGTGATAGCCCCGTGCAGACAGTCCCAGTTTTTCCACGGCCAGCTGCAGAAATAGAGCATCTTCCGGCTGCAATGCGCAGTGCTTTTCCAGCAGTTCTCCGCGCAGATCCTGATTGGGAGCGCCCTGGCGCTCCAGCTGGCGCAGTCGGGCAGCGGTCACCCGCTCCCGCACCGCTGCACTGCTTTCGCCGCCGCTTTGCTGTTGCAGCTGCGCAATCGGCAGTGCATCCACGCGGATGTGCAGGTCGATGCGATCCAGCAGCGGGCCCGACAGTTTGCTTTGGTACTTGTTGCAGCACAGTTGTGGATTGGTGCAGCCCTCCGGCGGTTTGTCCGGATGGCCGCAGGGGCAGGGATTGAGCGCGGCGATCAGCTGGAAATTCGCCGGGTACACCACCTGGTGAGCGGCGCGGGAAATGGCAATCTCGCCGGTCTCCAGTGGTTCCCGCAACACTTCCAGTACCTTGCGCGGAAACTCCGGAAATTCATCAAGAAATAAAATGCCATTATGCGCCAGCGAAATTTCCCCCGGTTTCGGGTTGCCACCACCGCCTGCCAGTGCGGCGCCCGACGCGGTGTGATGCGGCGCGCGGATCGGCCGCTGATGCAATGCTCTTGCATTCACCTGCGCCACCGAATGCACGGCGGCCACTTCCATCATTTCCGCATCCGTCATCGGTGGCAGAATGCCGGGCAGGCGCGCCGCCAGCATGGATTTTCCCGCACCCGGCGGCCCCAGCATCAATAAATTGTGTTTCCCTGCCGCTGCCACTTCCAGTGCGCGCCTGGCCTGATGCTGGCCGCGTACATCACTCAGATCCGGATAGATCTGCAATTCATCATCCGAAGCCGGAGCCGCAACAAACGCCATCAACTGCTGCGGATTTTTCAGCAGCCCGCACACCTGCATCAGATGCTGCGCGGCGTGAATGCGGCTGGTTTTCGGCACACTGGCTTCATTGGCATTGTGTTGCGGTACAAACAGACTGCGCTGTTGTTTCGCTGCAGCCAGCGATGCGGTCAGCGCGCCGTCTACCGGCCGCAATTCTCCCGACAGCGCCAGCTCGCCGATAAATTCGTGCCGCTCCAGCGCCGGCAGCGGAATCTGTTCCGACGCCGCCAGGATGCCGATCGCAATGGGCAGATCGAAACGGCCGCCGTCCTTGGGCAGATCGGCCGGCGCCAGATTTACCGTGATGCGACGCTGCGGAAACTCCAGGCCAGAATTGAGGATCGCGCTGCGCACGCGCTCCTTGCTTTCGCGCACGGCGGC
This sequence comes from Pseudomonadota bacterium, assembly GCA_049323075.1. GTDB lineage: Bacteria > Pseudomonadota > Gammaproteobacteria > Pseudomonadales > Ketobacteraceae > Ch67. The sequence goes on along the minus strand of JBMOPR010000564.1, from coordinate 8,827 downwards.
ATCGGGCAGGCCGACAATGTTGAAGGCAGGCAGTCCGTTGGACAGGTGTACTTCCACGGTTACTTCCGGTGCGTTCATGCCCACGCGGGCGCGGGTGCGTACAAGGGCCAGGGTCACGGTTCGTCCTTATGAAAAGCGATCCGTTACTAGACAGGTGGGGCGCAAGTTTTCGCGCGGACAGGATTCGGTGTGCAGGGGGCTCAGGAGGGTGACGGCCGGCTGGCCCGGTCAAGGGCGGGGTGTTTCTCCGGGGTGGGCGCCAGCAGGGGCGCTTCCGGCGGGGGTGATGCTGGCGCCGGCCGGGCAGGGGAGGGGTGTGCCGCAGGTTGGGGCGTCCTCACTGGACGCATGCAGTTCCCGGGAAGAGTCGGCGAAGTCGGGATTGCCGGGTTCCAGTGTCAGGGCGCAGGCCACGGCGGCGCGGGCACTGGCCGGGCAGTTCACCGCCTGCAGCGCGTAGCCGTAGTTGTTCCAGCCAGCTGCCAGGGCGGGATGTTGCCGCAGCAGGATTTCGAATTCGGCCCGGGCCCCTGCATTGTCACCCTGCGCCAGCAGACCCGTGGCCAGACCAAATCGCGCCGGCGCCAGATCGGGCCAGCGTTGCACGGCGCTGCGAAAGCCCGGCAGCGCGGCACCGGCGGGGCCGGTCTGTTCCAGGTCGGCGGCGGCCCGCAGCCAGCGTTCCGGCTGGGCGGTGGCGGGTAATTGTTGTGGTGGCAGAATCACCCGTGCCCAGCGTTTCCCGCGGGCCCAGGTAGTGTCGAACAGGGTGAACTCCGTCAGCCGCCGCTCCAGATCCCCCGACCGCAGCACCAGTTCCTGCCGCTCCAGGTCATACCCCACTACCACAGCAAAGTGCCAGCGGGTGTACCAGTCCGTCGCCAGGTTCTGCAATACCAGCACCGGATGGCCGGCCGCTACTTCGGCCAGCACATCCTCCAGCCGGTCCACCGGATAGGGCAGGAACCCCTGCTGCCGGGTCACAGCGTCCATTTCAGCGGGAAAACTGCCTTGGGCATCCGGCGTGAACACCCAGGGCACCAGCGACGCCGGCGTGGCAGGACGGCCGTAATAGCCCAGGATCATGGCCAGCGACGCCGGACCACACTGGTAGTCGTCCTGCAGAATGAAGGGGGTGGAGGTGAGTTCATGCCGGACCGGCAGATACGGCAGCCGGGCAGGCGTCAGATCGGTGCGGCCCGGGTGCAGGCTGCATCCCGAGGCAATCAGGAGCATCCCCAGCACAGCCACCCACCGGCGGCTGCACTGGTATGGAGCAGAGGAAATGCGGAGCTCCCGCCGGAATCAGGCGGGGTGGATGCCGGGGAACACGTCGGTGACGCCCAGCAGATCCAGCAGGATCAGCAGCAGCAGGACCAGCACGATCACACCCAGGGCGCTGCCGCCCGCTTCCATATCGTTCACCTGGTCATTGAAAGCCTGCAGTTCCTCGGCGGTCATGTTCTGGATCCGTGCCTGCACCAGAGCCGGATCGACACCCAGCGTCTGCAGGGCCTGGGCAGCCTGTTCGCGCTGCATCAGATCGCTCAGACGGGTGCGGTCATAGCGCGCACTTTCGCTCTGGATCAGCGCGCCGGTGGAGACCACGGCCGCCTGGGCGACAGTGACCTGCAGGCTGGTAACCAGCGTCAGCACAGCCAGAAACGGGGCCAAAAAGCGGGAAAAACGACGGTTAGTCATGGATTGCTCCTGTCAGTGTCCGGAAGAGAAAGATGGGGGAGGGACTGTTGTGATTCTAGCCCTGATGCCCCTGATTTGCTTGCTGCAGTGATGACTCCAGTTGTTGCAGCTGCTGTTCCAGCTGCTCGAGCCGCTGCCGGGTCCGTGCCAGCACGCGGGCCTGCACGTCGAACTCTTCCCGTGTCACCAGATCCATCTTGCCCAGGGATTCCTTTACCAGCGCCGCCAGATTGTGGCGCAGATCCTGGCCCAGTTCCGTAACGCCCTCCGGCAGTCGCTCTGACAGCAGTTCGAGGATGCGGTTCACCAGCGTGTCCTGACGATTCATGTTGGCTCCTGTATTCGCGAGTGCGGCAGTGTACCATGATCCTCGCGCACCCTTGTGTGCACCAGTTTGTGGCTGCCTCGAAATCGGGCGTGCCTTTTTTTGGTGCGATATAATGGGGCGCTCATGCGGTCCGATTCATTGATTCCTCCGGTTAACCGCATGAAAAAGGGCCAAAAATCCAAATAGGCATGGATTGTGCTTTCTGCTGGACATGTTCCGCGATTGGGCAACTGGTTGAGTATTTTGCACTGAATTGCAAATAACGGGACCGTCCAGACAATTTTGCTTTCGAGCATATATAAAACAGGAGAAGTTCTATGAAACTGGTTACCGCCATCATAAAACCGTTCAAGTTGGACGATGTGCGTGAAGCACTTTCCGAAATTGGAGTGCAGGGGATCACTGTCACTGAAGTGAAGGGTTTTGGCCGTCAGAAAGGTCACACCGAACTCTATCGGGGTGCCGAGTATGTGGTGGACTTCCTGCCGAAAGTGAAAATCGAAGTGGCCACCTCCGACGATCTGCTGGATCAGGTCATCGAATCCATCACCAAGGCTGCCAATACCGGCAAGATCGGTGACGGCAAGATCTTCGTGACCGCGCTGGAACAGGCGATCCGGATTCGCACCGGAGAAACCGGCACCGACGCCATTTAACGCATTACCTTACCAGCACTACCGAATCCATGCCTGCTCGGATGTGTGTCGCGTGATTGCCGCGCGCCCTGGAATTGTTCAGCCCTTTTTTGTTACTTGCGATTGGAAATAGAGGAGTCAACCATGAAGAGACTATTAGCATTATTGGCCCTGTGTGGCGTGGTGGGGTTCGCCACACCCGTCTGGGCGGAGGAAGTCGCCGCTGCGGAGGGCGTAGTAGCAGAGGCCGTCGTTGCCGAAGCTGCCGAAGCCGCGCCGGCGCCGTCCCTGAGCAAGGCCGACAACGCCTGGATTATTGTGGCGGCGGCGTTCGTGATCCTGATGTCGGTGCCGGGACTGGCACTGTTTTACGGCGGCATGGTCCGCTCCAAGAACATGCTGTCAGTGCTGATGCAGGTACTGGTGGTGTTCTCGCTGATCACCGTGCTGTGGGTCATCTACGGTTACAGTGTCGCGTTCACGGAGGGCAACGCCTTCTTCGGCTCGCTGTCCAAGCTGTTCCTGAAGGGTGTCACACCGGATTCGCTGGCGGCCACCTGGAACAAGGGCGTGTACATTTCTGAGCTGATCTATGTGGTGTTCCAGGGCGCGTTCGCTGCCATCACCTGCTGCCTTATCCTGGGCGCCTTCGCAGAGCGCATCAAGTTCTCCGCTGTTCTGATTTTCAGCGTAATCTGGTTCACATTCGCCTATCTGCCGATGGCCCACATGGTGTGGTACTGGGCGGGCCCCGATGCCTATACCGACGCTGATGCGGCGGCCAAAGCCGGTGCCACTGCCGGTTACCTGTTCCAGATGGGCGCGCTGGATTTTGCCGGCGGCACCGTGGTGCACATCAACGCCGGTATCGCCGGTCTGGTGGGCGCATTCCTGGTGGGCAAGCGCACTGGTTTCGGCAAGGAATCCATGGCACCGCACAGCCTGAGCATGACCATGATCGGTACCGCGCTGCTGTGGTTCGGCTGGTTTGGTTTCAACGCCGGTTCTGCGCTGGAAGCCAATGGCATCGCTGCGCTGGCATTCATCAACACCTGGCTGGCAACGGCGGCCGCTGCCCTGGCGTGGGTAATGGCTGAGTGGCTGATTCGTGGCAAGCCCTCCATGCTGGGCGCTGCTTCCGGTGCGGTAGCCGGACTGGTTGCCATCACTCCGGCCTGCGGTTTCGTCGGAGTGGGCGGTGCACTGGTGATTGGTCTGGTGGCGGGTCTGGTCTGTCTGTGGGCGGTGCACAACCTGAAGCGCCTGCTGGGCGTGGACGATTCCCTGGATGTGTTCGGCGTACACGGCGTGGGTGGCATCATCGGCGCGCTGCTGACCGGTGTGTTCGCATCTCCTGATCTGGGCGGCACCGGCGTGTGGGATTACGTTGCCAATGGCGTTGCTGAAGGTTACTCGATCGCAACCCAGGTGAAGATCCAGGCTATCAGCGTCCTCACAACCGTGGTGTGGTCCACTGTGGTTGCCTTTATCGCCTTCAAGCTGGTGGATCTGACGATCGGCCTGCGCGTCAGCAACGACGAAGAGCGCGAAGGTCTGGACCTCGGTTCTCACGGCGAGAAAGCCTATATCCTGTAATCTCCAGAGATTGCTGGACACATCGGGCCCGGGCTTCTGACGGGTCCACACGAAACGGGATGCCATTGGCATCCCGTTTTTGTTGGTGGCGGGAAAGCGCAGGGAAGATGCAGGGTGCGGTCGCCCTGCTAAAGCACAGCCATCCGTTCGCGGGGGCGGTAGCTGGGCAAGGTGGAGTAGATGAAGCATTCTGGATAGGCAGGCAAGCTGGCAACGCGGCAGATCAATCAAAATGCTGTCCAGCCTGGAGCCTGGAGCCTGGAGCCTGGAGCCTGGAGCCTGGAGCCTGGAGCCTGGAGCCTGGGTTTTCCCGGGACATGAAAAAGGCCGTGCCGGGACATGCGCCGGTACGGCCTTTCGCGTTCAGGCTGGTAACTGTCTTACTGCATCGATTTCCAGATCAGCGGGCCGTAACCTACAGCCAGCATCGAAATCCCCATCACCACCACCGGGAACAGGTACCGCTCATGCCGGTACCAGAAACCCTTGCTTGCGGCCTCCTGCTTGCCCAGTTCCACCTCCTTGTCGCCTACCGCATGTCGCGTCAGCAGGTGGTTCAGACCGACCGGCGGCGCCAGGAAGCCCAATTCGAACGACACCAGGGTCAGCATCCAGAAATGGATCGGATCGATACCAAACTTGTACGCGACCTGCGCCAGCGAGCCGGACACCAGTATCACCGCGCCGAACGGTTCCATGCCGCTCATGCCGATCATCATCAGCACCAGGATCAGGGCGGTCATGACGGTCCACTGATTGTGGAACAGTCCGCCGTGTTCGGCAGCGTCCTGGATGATATGGGTTTCCTCGATCACACCGCCGATGGACATCGACAGCGCGATCAGCAGCATCAGGCCGCCCATCAGTTCGGCGGTGCTGGACGTAGCCACGCGGATTGCACCTTCCGCCGTCGTCTGCCGTTCCTCGTCGTGATAGGTTTCTTGCTCTTCCAGGCGTTTCTTGCCCATCACTTTCTCGTAGATCACCATTACCAGCACGATCATCGGTACCATGATGGCGGCGGTGTTCTCATCCAGCTTCACATCCAGCAGCACGTAGAACAGCAGCAGTGTAATTGCCACCAGGATCACGTAGGGGAACAGGGGAACGAAGGCTTTCAGGCTGGGAACCAGCGCTTCACGGGTGGGTGCAACGCTGAGCTTTTCCTCGCGGGCGATCAGCGCAATCACGAAGAAAATGAAGGACGTCATGATGAAGACACGGGTGCCCCAGTGGAACAGATCGTCGGTGGTCACTTCCTTGTTGAGGAAGGCGATGATCAACACCAGCAGACAGGGTTTCAGCACCACGCCCAGGCTGCCGGTCATTGCGGTGGTGGCCAGTGCCAGGTTGCGGCGGGCACCGGCGCGGCGCAGTTCGTTATACACCACGCCGCCCATGGCGACGATAATTGCGCCGGAGGCACCGGTGTAGGCGGTGGGTACCGCCATCAGGAAAATCGCGACGAAGGCGAGCAACTCCGGCGGCAGGCGCCAGGGTTTGAAAATCCGGAATACCAGCTCGCCAATGTGGGTCTGCTTGATCAGCAGGCCAGCCCAGATCAGCAGGCTGATCTTGGTGAACAGGTCGGCGGCATCCATGATGCGGTCCACATGCAGCACCAGACCCTGTTTGTTGCCGGAAGCAATCAGGAAGTAGTAGGCGGCACCGAACGTGGCATAGGCGTAAAGCGGGATCGACAGCAGTGCCTTGCCGATGCTGCCGCCTGGTGCGGCGGATTTGGGCACGAACAGCGACTGCAGCAGGCTGATTCCCGTCATCAGGCAGAACACGATCACATAACCCCAGCGGGTGGATTCGTTCTGCATGGGAACGCCGGCATTGGCGCCGATCTGAAGGTATTCCCAGGCCGATATGGCCAGAGACAGGTTGGCGATAGTCTGGGCGATGCCGCTGATGCGATAGTCATTGGCATTCTGCAACGGGCGCAGGCTGATATGGTGATTGGTCATGGTGGCGGTGAGGCCACAGATGAAGATCAGGGCGAGCAGGATCAGTTGCTGGCTGTCGCGGCCGATGTGGCCGATGGCGAGCATGGCGTGATCCAGAACCCTGAATGCGCGGATGCTGTCGGTGACCCGCTCCTGGTTGGTCTTTGCCATCTCGTGTTGCTGCACGCAGGCTTGACGCTGCCCCTCCAGGGACACTCGCAGGGCATCGGTATCGATCGCGGAATCGCCGAACAGGCCGCCGAATTCGTCGCTTTGCTGGGCCGCTTTCTGCTTGTGGATTTCTTCTTCCAGCGCCTTGTCGATATCCTGCTTGGGATCACAACTGGGCGTGGGAATATCCACCCGCAGAATATAGTAGTTCCCGAACAGCTGTTCCCCTACACGCAGCATCTGGGAATACATCTTTTCGTTCAGGCTGATGGCCATGACCATCACAATGAGAAGCAGCACGGGTAAAGACGAAATCCATTCCCGCAATGTGCGTTTCGACAACATGAGTGCGCACCTTGTTTAGTTGTTGTAGTCCATCTGATTTGTTGTTTTGAACAGCCCTACCCCGGCTGTCAATACGGCGCGGATAAAGGCAATTTGCAGGCCCCGGTAAGCCCTCAGAGTGGGCCGATTATAGGTGACGTCCGCCTTTTTGACGCGACAAATATGCGCAGAAAGTTGTCGCTCAGAACCAGAATTTCCCTGCAAATTGGCCGTATATAACCCGCCAAACCCGGCACAATAGCAAATCTGCCAACGGCACGGGCGCTGCAGTATAACCGGGTGCCGGACGGCCATGCGATAACCCCGGTGCAAAAATTTGTTATCCAGACTTTACAAATAAAAAAGGCACCCGGGGGTGCCTTTCTGGTTTGATCATGTCGCCTTTGGAAGGGAAACAATCAGCCCTGGTTTTTCACCTTGCGGCGGGTCAGACCCAGGCCGATCAGGCCCAGACCGAACAGCGCCAGTGTGGCAGGTTCCGGTACGTTGACGGTATCGAAGACGTAGCTGATGGTGATGTCGCCAGCCCAGCCATTGTTGAAGTTCCAGGCGTAGCAGCTGGAATCGCTGTCGCAGTTGGTTACTTCAGCCGTCAGCTCCTGCACCAGGTTCAGCAGAACGTTGCCGCCAATAAAGGCGCTCAGGTTGATGTTGTCCAGGTAGAAGGAGCCGTTGAAGTCACCGGCCGATGCGCTCTTGCCTGTGCAGGCCGCGCTGTAAACGCCTGTGCCGGAGCAGTAGGCTGTCTGTACGTTGTATTTGTCATCGCCAGGACCAGCCGGGTTCAGCAGATCGATCGACAGGGTCGAGGTGGCCAGGGAAGTACCGTTGGTGTACTCGGTGCCCCAGTTATTGTTGGTGTCGCTGGCGGTGACCTTGGTGGCCAGGCTCCAGTCGGAACCGAAGCTCAGGCTGACGCCGGTCAGCGTGCCCAAGCTGGCATCGAAGCCGGCCAGGGAGATGTTCTGGCTGCGGGTGACGCTGGTGGTTGCATTGTCGTTCGAGCCGAACTCGCTGTCGCTGAACGACAGTGCGCTGAAGTCAAAGCTTTCGGTGTAGCTGATGACACCGGCATTGGCACTCAGTGCAGATGCACCCAGTACTACGGCCAGAATTTTTGTATGAATTTTGTTCGATTTCATAAGTTGCCCCATTCCCAAAGTAAGAGCTGATTGCAAATTGTCCGCTCGTATTAGCAGGTTGCGTGCCAAGAAATAAATTACATCAAAATCATAAACTTAAAACATAATGTGATTTGGTTCAAAGTTTGCTCGTCAAGTTTTTCGACAGGTGCCGATTCAGCAAAAAAAATTATAATGGCGCCGTAAATTGATCTTTTTTTGTTCTGTGGAGTTTTTCATGAATGTGCATGCAGGCTGGCTGGCAACGACTGTGCTGACAGCAGTGTTAAGTTTTTCGACATCTCTGGCCCAGGCCGAGGTCTACCGCTGGGTGGATGCCAATGGCAGGGTTCATTTCGGTGACCGGGCCCCGGGGGACCGAAAGGCTGAAGCCCTGGACATGCCGGAGGCTACCGGGGGAGTGGTAACCCAGGATGTCAGCGACCAGGAACTCCGCGAACGTCAGGAGCGGGTGAGTCGTGTTCTGGAGGAGGAACGCCTTGAGAAAGAGCAGCAGAAGGAAGCGCTGAAACAGCAGGAGGCCGAGAAAAAGGCCTATTGCGAACGGTTCCGGAACCGGATGGAGCGGCTGGAGGCGTCATCCCAGGTCTACTCCGAGAACAAGGATGGCACCGTCAAATACTGGAAAGACAAGGACGCGGATCGCTACAAGGCCAAACAGCGGGAGCAGTATCAGGCGGAATGCGGCACCAGCTGAGGCTGGCTGGGGTGCACCTCCCGGCACACCCGCGGCCAGAGCCGGAATCACTTGCCAAGTGCCACCTTCATGAACTCGGGCACCGCCAGGGCGCCGCGGTGAATGTCCACGTTGTAGTAGCGGGTGGCGAAGGATTTGGCGGCTGATTCGTCATCCCGGAAGCGGGTCACCGAACCCTGGGGACTGGCCATGGTGCAGGACCACCAGCCGGTCGGGTACACCGGCTGCGGAAACGGCAGGGTATGGCACTGCTGGAAGCC
>JBMOPR010000563.1:10135-13057 GCA_049323075.1 Pseudomonadota bacterium | reverse complement strand
ATGCCAACCCGCAGCGTGCTGAATCCACAGCTCTGCCAGAAGGCCAATACGTCGGCGCTGGCGGCAAACAGTGAGCCCAGCAGCGCGACGTTTTCCTGCCGCGCGAGCGTTTCCAGCTGCGCCAGACAGGCGCGGCCAATGCCCAGCCGCCGGGCCTGACTGTGCACCGCAATCCGCACCACCCGCCACGACCGCTGCACCAGTGCATCGTCCACGTTCAGGTGCACCGCCAGGGTTTGTGGCAGCACGTGACCATGGGGCCGGCGCTTGCCCTCCAGAATGCCCTGTCGCAGATCCGCGGGCAGGCCGCCCTCATCCGCCACCATCGCCACCGCCAGGATCGCGCCATCGCCGCGCAGTACAAACGTGCGCACGTTGGGGCCGTCCATCAGGGTGCGCAGGTCGCCGGGGCGGGTGCGGTAGTGGGCCGACACCAGCAGTCCGAACAGGGCACGCAGATCGGCCTCCGGCAGTTCGCCCAGGCGGGGCGTGATTTCTGCCAAGGGCTGCAGGTGGATGCCGGAAAAATGCTCCGGCAGCACAGTCTCGCTGCAGGCATCCAGCAACAGCAGATCGTTGAGCGCGGCCTCCAGCGGATCGCCCGCATCCCAGCGCACCGGCTGGTTCAGCTCGCGTTTTTTCCAGCCGGGGGCCAACTGGTCCAGGCTCTGGGCGAAACGGATGGCAAAGCCGCGACCGGTGCCCTCGTAGCCCTGCACTGTGGTGGCGAACACCATGCGGGAATAGCGCCGTAGCCACCCCTGCAACAGCACCGGCGCGATGGCGGCGGCTTCGTCCACCAGCACCAGATCGGCTTCCGGCGTGGACTGGCTGAGCAGGTCCGGCGCGATAAAGGTCAGCTGGAAATCCGCCCGTGACCCGGCGCCACGACGGGCGAACCGGCGCAGGCATTCCACCGACTCCGGCCGCGGTGCAGTAACGATGATGCGCTTGCCTTCCTGCAGCAGAATACCCGCGGCAATACCCAGCGCCGCCGATTTGCCCCGCCCCCGGTCGGCCTGCAGCACCAGCGGACGCCGGCGATGGCCCTGCGCCACCTGCAGGATCGCGTCCACGGCCCCGCGCTGTTCCGCATGGGCGCAACCGAGATCATCGGGCCAGCGGGGTGCCTCCGCCTGATCGGCACCGGGCGGCTCGACCTCCGGGAGCGCATCCAGCGCCGGCCACTCTGCCCTGCCGTCACAATCCACCCGCGCCACGCGCGCGTCCGCCATGAGCCGGCGGGCAAGACGGGTCAGAAAATGCCGGCGCACGGCGTCGGCGGCGAAAGGTTCCACCCGGATGCGGTCATACTCGGGATCAGGGAAATCACCCCATTCTTCAAGAGGAGGCCCCAGCAGCACCAGGCATCCCCCTGCCCGCACCATGCCGGCCACGGCCGCCAGGGTGTCCGCATTGAGGCCATCGAACAGATCCACCACCACGCAGTCGGCTTCCCGTCCCAGCTCATGATTGGCCTTGCCCGGCGGCAACTGCCAGCCCCCCGACGGCGCCGACCGCGACACCCACAACACATCCCGTACCGGCAGGTTGTCGACACACCAGCGCAGGCACTGCTCATGGCTGCCCTGCACCAGCACCGGCAGCCGCCAGCGTCGGGCGCCACAACGGGCCAGCAGGGATTCCAGTTCCAGGCGATGGGCAGATGCGGTCATATGGCGGAAATTACCTATACTGAAGAAAGGCTTGGATCAGGAAGCATCTTCTCATGGATAAAAAATACAGCAAACGCGTCCGCTATGAATTCATTTTCAAATCCGGCGAGGAATTCCAGTACCAGATCGACATGGACCCTGACACGCTGGAACACCCGGTGCCGGTGGGCATGCCGCCGGAGTGGGCAAAGCTGGACGTGGACAAGTGCAGCATCTGCCCGCTGAAATCCAGTATCTCCGAATACTGCCCGCTGGCCTTGCGCATCGCGCCGATCCTCAGCTTCGCGCCGCACCCGGCATTTGAGTCGGTGCAGATCCGCGTGCACAAGGACAACATGACCATCGAAAGCTACACCACCGTGCAGGATGCCTACCGTTCGCTGATCGGCCTGATCATGGCCACCAGCGGCTGCCCGCACACCGGCTTTTTCAAACCGATGGCCTGGTTCCACCTGCCCTTCGCCACCCAGGACGAAACCCTGTTCCGCGCCTGCGCCACCTTCCTGTTCTTCCAGTTTTTCGATCCGGCAGACCCGGAGCAAGGCAGCCATTTTTCGGATCTGAAACAGGTTTATGAAAACATTCACCAGGTGAACCAGCAGATCGCGAAGCGATTGCGGCGGGCGTCGGCGTCGGAATCCACGCTGAACGCGCTGACGATTCTGGATATCTTCGCCCAGTCGTTCCTGCCCACCCTCAACCAGTCGCTGCAACAGCTGGCGTTCCTGTTCAAGCCGCATATCAACGAGCTGAATTTCGAAATGCCCAAGGATTGATAGTATGAAGCGCCGGCTGTCTTCGCTCCCGCTTGTCAAAAAACTGGTTATTGCATTTCTGGTCGGCGGACTGGTGCCGATGCTGATCCTCGGGCTGGTTTCGTTAAACAACGCCAACGACACTATCCGTACCCAGGTTTCCAACCAGTTACTGGCCGTGCGCGACCAGAAATCCCACGAAATCGCACGCTACTTTGACGTGATCCGCAAGCAGGCAACAGTCCTTGCAAGTGACCCTGCCATTGTCGCCGCAGCCCTGCAGTTACCCGATGCATTTCGTGATTACGTCCGTGAAACCGAGTTGGACCCACTGGAAATTGCGAAGCTGCGGGAAGAACTGGCCCATTATTACAACCAGCAGTTTGGTACCGAATTTGCGCGGTTAAACAATGGCAACAAACCCGACGTTAAGACTCCGCTGCAGCAGCTGGACGACGCATCCGTCGTGATGCAGCACAGTTACATTTCCG
>JBMOPR010000563.1:2458-10125 GCA_049323075.1 Pseudomonadota bacterium | reverse complement strand
GCTGGGATCGAAACATTTGCTGGATGCAGCCGCTATCGACACCCGGTACAACCGGATGCATGCGCGTCTGCATGAACTGTTGCGCCCCTATGTGGAAAAGTTCGGCTATTACGATGCCTTCATCGCCGACGCCAGCAGCGGAATGCTGGTCTATTCCGTGTTCAAGGAACTGGACTTCGCCACATCATTGAAAAATGGGCCCTACGCGGACAGCAACCTGGGCGCAGCCTTCCGCAAAGGGCTGACGCTGCAGCAGAATGCCTCGGTCATGGTGGATTTCGACCACTACCGTCCATCGTACGACGCGCCCGCCAGCTTTGTCGCAGCCCCCATTGTCAGCAACGGAAAAACCATTGCGCTGTTGATACTGCAAATCCCCATCAACCACATCAACGCCATCATGACCGACCGCAGCGGCATGGGAGAAACCGGTGAATCCTATCTGGTGGGACCCAACCAGCTGATGCGCTCGGATTCGTTTCTGTCGCCTCAGTTTCACACGGTCATTGCATCGTTTCGCAATCCTGAAAAGGGCAAGGTGGACACCGAAGCCACCCGCCGTGCGCTGGCTGGCGAGTCTGGAGTGGATACCATCATAGACTACAACGGCAACCCGGTCGTATCTGCGTATTCGACGGTTGATCTGGGTGATTTTCGCTGGGCCGTACTGGCCGAACAGGATGTGGCTGAAGCATTCGCTCCGGAGCGGTCACTGCTGTTATCCACCCTGCTGACAGCCGGATTGTGCACCGCAGCACTGATCGGCCTGGGGCTGTATTTAAGCCGACTGATTGCCCACCCCATCAACCAGGTAGCTGCGGTATTGAAAACTGTCAGCACTCGCGGCGATTTCACCGTTCGGGCCAAAACCAGCAGTACCGACGAAGTGGGACAGATGGCGCAGGCTTTTAACGATTTTCTGCAAACCCTGGGCGAATCATTTCGCCAGATCAACGAGGTTCTGACAGCCGTCAGCGATGGCAACACCCGCGTCAGAGTGAACGACGCGTACATGGGGGACATTGCCGCACTGGCGCAGGGCGTGAACAGCGCAATCGCCAAGATCAATGATTTCCAGGACCAGCAAAAGCTGGCCGCCGCAAAATTGCAGCAGAGTGCACTTGCGCTTGAAGAAAAGGTCAACGAGTCGGCAGAAATGGCCCGCCTTGCCAACGTCGAGGCTGAGCGCGCCAATCGCATCAAGCAGGCGCTCGATGTAGCCAGCACCAGCGTCATGATGACCGATGCACAAAACAATATCACCTACACCAATGCTGCCCTGGACAGCATGATGCGCGAGTACGAAGCCGACATTCGCAAGGCTCTGCCCCAGTTCCGGGCCAATGCGCTCATGGGTGCCAATATGGACCAGTTCCACCGTAACCCTCAGCACCAGCGCAACATCATTGGCAACCTGCACGGCACTCACGAAGCCCAGATCAGTGTGGGGGATCGTACCTTCCGCCTGACCGCCAATCCGATCCTGCAGGACAACCGGCGCGTCGGCACCGTGGTGGAATGGAAAGATCGCACGGCAGAACTGCGCATCGAAGCGGAAATCGACCGCATTGTCGAACAGGCGTCAGCGGGCGATTTCAATACCCATCTGAACCTCGACGGTCGCACCGGATTTTTCCTGTCGCTCAGCCGCGGGCTCAATCGCATGATCGACGTCACCCGCAATGCACTCACCGACGTGACGAAGATCATGGAACGGGTGGCGCAGGGAGACCTGACCCAGAAAGTGGAAAAGGGATACACCGGACTGTTCGGCCAGTTAAAGGACGACGTAAACAGCACCATTGCGCGGCTGGAAGAAGTGATTGGCAACATCATGGAATCCGCCAACACTATTTCCAGCGGTGCAGCGGAAGTCGCCGTCGGCATGAACGATCTCAGTTCCCGCACGGAACAACAGGCTGCGTCGCTGGAAGAGACTGCGTCCAGCATGGACCAGATGACGTCAGCCGTAAAAGCCAGCAACGAACACGCCCAGAATGCCACCCGCTATGCGCAGGAGGCAGAGCGCGCGGCAGTGCAAGGTGGCGAAGTCGTTCAGCAGGCCATTGACTCGATGCAATCCATCAACGCAGCCAGCCGCCGCATTGCTGACATCATCGGTGTCATCGATGGCATCGCGTTCCAAACCAATCTTCTGGCATTGAACGCCGCTGTCGAAGCCGCCCGCGCGGGCGAGCAGGGACGCGGTTTTGCCGTGGTGGCTGCCGAAGTGCGCAATCTGGCCCAGCGTTCTGGCAATGCCGCCCGCGAGATCAAAACGCTGATCAAGGACAGCCTGGAAAAAGTCGACAACGGCTCGCGCCTAGTTAACCAATCTGGCGATACCCTGACGAGTATCGTGAAGGCTGTGGAGGAAGTAGCAGTCTTTGTCAAAACAATAGCCAATGCATCGCGGGAACAAACCAGCGGAATCACCCAGGTCAATACTGCTGTCGCGCAGATGGACCAGATGACTCAGCAGAATTCAGCGTTGGTGGAGGAAGTCACGGCCGCCGGGGTCACGATGGCGGATCAGGCGCAGAAAATGAGCGCCGAGCTTTCATTCTTTAATGTAAGAAAAAACAGCGGAGCTGCACACTGAGCAACGTGTCACTGCCTGCAACCCAGCCCTCACTGCCGCTGCACTGGCAAATCCTGCTGGTGGCCGTAGCCTATTTCGCGCTGGGGCGGATCGGTCTGATGCTGGCGATTCCGCCCGGTTATGCATCTCCCCTGTGGCCACCCGCCGGCATGGCGCTGGCGGCGCTGCTGCTGTGGGGTCCGCGTTGCTGGCCCGGTGTTCTGCTGGGTTCGTTCATGGTGAACCTCTCCATCGGTCTGAACACCATCGGCCTGCCACAAGTGGTGGAATCCACGGCCGTCGCGTTCCTGATCAGCGCCGGTGCAGCCGCCCAGGCCATCGGTTCGCGCTGGTTGATCCTGCGGGTCACCCAGCCGCCCTGGCGCTTCGATCACCCTCGCCAGATCTTCGCAGTCAACCTGCTGGGAGGACTCGCCGGCAGCAGCATCAACGCCACTCTGGGCAATATCGTTCTGCTGGCGTTCGGCCTGCAGGACATGCATTCCGTTGGTTACGCCTGGTTCAACTGGTGGGTGGGCGACACCATCGGCGTTTTCTTCTTTACCTCCCTGTTGCTGCTGATCGCTACCCCCGGCCCCTACATCACCGGACTGCGCAAGAACTGGGTGGCCATGCCCATGCTGCTGATGTTCCTGCTGGTCATGCTGCTTTTCATCACCACCCAGCAGTACGAACGCAACCGCATACTGGAGCAACTGCGCAACGAATCGGACGACATCATGCACGAGCTGAGCGGCCAGATAGATACGGTGCTCGGCATCCTGGCGTCCATGCAGCGCTTCCACAGCGCGTCAGAGTCCGTCACGCGGGACGAATTTACCGCCTTCACGGCCGGCATCCTCGCCACCACGCCCAGCATTGCCGCCCTGGAATGGATTCCGGAAGTTTCACTGGCACAGCGGGAGGCTTTTGAGGCACGGCTGCAGGCAGAAGGTTTCGCCCAATTCCGTTTTACTGAAATCAGCGACAACGGCGAGCTGGTTACGGCAGGCGTGCGCCCTTTTTATTATCCCGTCATTTATGTGGAACCGCTGCAGCGCAATCTCAAAGCACTGGGACTGGACCTCGGCTCACATCCCGCCCGGCTGGACGCCATCGGGCGCGCCCTGGCAAGCAACCAGTTCGCCGCCACCCGCGCATTGCATCTTGTACAGGACAGCAACAGTTCATCACCCGCAGTGCTGATCTTTGAACCACTACAGCAGCACGCGTCCGGCGAACGCAGTCTGCTGCTGGAAATCGTCCGCTTCAGCGCGCTGGTGGATACCGTGATGCCCATCGCCCACCGCAAGGCAATTTCTTTTACCATCATGGGCCAGGACATGCGGCAGGTGCTCATTAACCAGAGCGGCGAAACCGGGCATGCTCAACCACTGGTGGAGCCCAAGGGCACCCGCGTTGTGCATGACCTGAAAATTGCCGACCAGACGTGGAAAGTGATATTCCCCCTCGACAAGCGCTACCTGGACCACAACTCCACCTGGTATGTCTGGGTGGTGCTCACTGGCGGCATGCTGATCAGCAGCCTGCTGGGCAATCTGTTGATGATCATTACCGGCCAACAGGCCGCCACCGCGCGCATGGTGGATCAGCGCACACTGGAACTGCAGCAGCAGAAAAACGAACTGGAAGGCATCCGCAACGAACTGCTGCAGGCCAACCAGCACAAGAACCTGTTTCTGGCCAACATGTCTCACGAACTGCGCACGCCGCTCAATGCCATCATCGGTTTCAGCCGGCGCCTGCTGAAATCCGCCCCGGACCGTCTCAACGAGCGCGAGCTCGAAGGGCTGCATGCGGCGCTCCGCAACGGCAAAATGTTGCTGAACCTGATCAACGATCTGCTGGACCTTTCGCGAATTGAAGCCGGCAAGCTGGAAATCCGGATGGCGGAGGTACCGGTTCAGGAGCTGCTGACCAATCTCTGCCAGAATCTGGAGGATGATTGCGCCGACAAGGGCCTCACCCTGATCACTCGCTTCCACCAGCGGCCGCTGGTTTTGCAGACCGATCCGGTGCGCCTCACCCAGATTCTGTCCAACCTGCTGGTCAATGCCATCAAGTACACCGACCACGGCAGCGTCACCGTGGAGCTGGTGAAACTGCATGAAAAGAACCGCGAGTACTGCCGCATCAACATCATCGATACCGGCAACGGCATTCCGGATGACATCCGCAACTCCCTGTTCGTCGCTTACACACGGGCGAAGGAAGTGCAGCTGAAAACCATCGAAGGCAGCGGGCTGGGGTTGTCCATCGCGGCATTGCTGACGGCCCGCCTGGGCGGTACCATCGGGGTCGAATCCAGCCCCGGACAAGGCAGCACATTCCATGTCCAGTTTCCCCTGCAGCCCACCCCACCGGACCCGGACGATGCGTAACCTGGCCTTCCTGCTGATTGCCCTGTTGCTGGCGGGCAATGCGTGTGCCGACACGGTGGAAATCTCCGACACCCGCGAATATTTCCTGAAAATCCGCGACGCCCTGTTCACCACCAGCGAACCCGTCAACGCGCAGCTGGCCGTACCCGAACCGGCACAACTGCTGCCGCTGACCGAGCTGCCACGGGCACAAACTGAATACTGGGTGCGCTTCAGTCTCGTCAACCATACGCGGGAAACCCGCTGGACCCTCGACACTGGCAACATCATTGCCGATCAGCTGGTATTGCACGCACAGACCGGTAACCGTCACCAGATTGCCCGGCAGGGTTTTCAGAAGCTCTGGCCATTCGACCTGCGCTATGGCCTGCCGCTGGAATTGCCCTCCGGCAGCGTCACCCATCTGTGGGTTTACATTCACAGCAACGTGGGCGCGTCGACGCCGGTCTTCGCGATCCTGCCGCAGGTGGAATACCAGCAGAAAGCCTTCAGCTACAACACCCAGTTGCTGATTGCCATCAGTGCGCTGGTGATATTGTCGGTGTACCAACTGCTGATTTTCATTCCCACCCGCGACTGGGCCTGGTTCTGGTCGGCAATGTTCCAGCTGTCAGCCGCGCTTGCCTGGTCGGCGCAGGCAAAACTGCTGCTCTACGGACTGTCGGCCGGGCCATCGGTGGCGCTGCTCTATCTGCCCCTCTTCATCGCCGCCGCTACAGGGCTGATGTTCAGCCGCACCTATCTGAGCCTGTTTCATCCCCAGCCCCTGGCGCGCCTGCTGGACGGGATGGCCGTGCTGGCCGTGGCCGCCGGCATCGGCGGCCTGCTGCTGCCGGCCCATTACTACCCACTGCTGTTGCAATGGATGCTGGGCCTGAGTGTGTCGGTCATGCTGGGCTGTGCCATCTGGCGCACCTGGACCGGCTTTGCCGCCAACCGTTTTTTCCTGGCCGGCACAGCCCTGCTGATTCTGTGCGGATTCTTTTACCTGCTGAACCAGATACTGCACTTGCAGATCATCGAAAACGATATCCTGCTGGCGACCCGTTGCCAGGTGCTGGCGATGTTCGCCTTCATGATGGGGCTGATCGAGCGCGTGAACCTGCTGCAGCGGCAGCGCCCGCAACAGGACACCCGCACCGCCACCGATCCCGTCACCCGCATGCCCAACCGCAGCGCCTTCGAGCGCGACGTACGGGCCTGGGAAGCCTACTGCAAGGAAGGCATCATGAAGGATTTCTATCTTACCTTCTTTGATCTGGTGAGCCTGCGCCAGACCAATGCCACCCGCGGCATGCGTGAAGGCGACCGCCTGCTGACCCTGGTGGGCACCTGGCTGCAGCAGCAGACTGGCAATCACAATGTGTATCGCATCGGCGGCGACGAATTCGTGGTGCTGACCCAGAAATCCTTTACCTGGGATCTGACCCCCCTCTACCAGCGTCTGCAACAGGAAGGCTTCCGCGACAACCAGATCAACATCGGCTGCGCCTGCTACTCCGAATCCAGCGGCCGTTCCAGCATGCTGAAACTGGCGGACGACCGCCTCCACGGCATCGATCAGCCCTGATTGACCGACGCCGCCAATCCGGGGTTACAAACCAGTACCAGAATGGCCTTGAGCCCGATCTGATACTATTTTACTATTTTGTCTCACACAAAAATAAATAAGATCGAGGACGACCATGCCCGTGGTAACAGCCCGGCTGCCAGCCAGGATGGCAACCCTCCTGCGTTGCTGGTCAGTGCCCGCGAATTTTGCCGCGTTGTACCGTCAGGATCAGTCGACGTTCCATCTGATTAACGGCCTGCGCTTTTTCAGCTTTGCCTGGATACTGGCCTTCCATACGGTGCTGGTTTACGCACTCAAGGTCGACAAGCAACAGTTCTTCACCCTGGCCGAGCAGGCGCCACTGGCACTCTGGTGGGTGTGGAATGCCGACAAGGCGGTGGATCTGTTTTTCGTCGTCAGCGGCTTTCTGATCGGGCTGATCCTGTTACGGGAAATCCACAGGACAGGTGATGTCGACCTGCCGCGCTTCTATTTCCGCCGCTACCTGCGCCTGACCCCCCTCTATGTGCTGATTGCCCTGCTGTACTGGTGGGGTGGCGGCAGTAATGCCGACATGCTCTGGGCCAATCTGCTGTACATCAACAACTTCCTGCCGGTGGAAGACATGGCCATGCGCTGGACCTGGACGCTGGCGGTGGAAGAACAGTTCTATCTGGCACTGCCGCTGGCCCTGCTGTGGCTGGGACGGGCACAGGCGCGGCATTTCTGGCACTGGATGACAGGTCTGCTGCTGATGTCATTCGCGATCCGCGCGCTGGTGGTTTTCTGGTTTCCCGAATTGCGTCTGCATTCCATGCAGGATCTGCTGGCAGCTCCCGGCGTCTCCGACATCTACTATGAAAAGCTCTACGACAATCTGCTAACCCGTTACGGACCATTCGTACTGGGTGTGATGACGGCCTGGCTGTACCTGCACCGGCGCCCTGCCCTGGCGGCCTGGTTCATCCAGCACACCGGGCTGTGGCGCATACTGGATGCCAGCGCCTTGCTGCTGTTTCTCGGCCTGCTGTTCTATCCGGTCAACCGGGCCGACCATGGTGCACCTGGCGGGCTCCTTCAGCTTTATCTGGTCACTCACCACAACCTGTTCGCGCTGACCATCCGCTGGTTC
>JBMOPR010000563.1:0-2448 GCA_049323075.1 Pseudomonadota bacterium | reverse complement strand
CCCGGCCTGCTGGCGCGTTTCCTCAGCTGGCGCGGCTGGCAGCCCTTCAGCCAGCTGACCTATTCCATGTACCTGACCCACCTGATGATCATCGGGCTGGCGCTGGCAAATGTGAAGGCCCACCTGCAGGCGCTGACGTCGCTACCCTCCGGCACACTGGTCCTGTACACCCTGATGCTGGGATTCGCGCTGTCACTGCTGCTTTCGATCCTGGTCGGCGTGCTGTGCTGGTTGCTGGTGGAAAAGCCTTTTCTGAATCTGCGCGACTGGATTTCCGAAGCGGGAAGCACCGCGCGCGCCACGCCCAGCCCGGCCTGATTTTTTTTGACCGGGGGCCTAAAGAATCATCGAGAACGGCCGATTCCAGACGTAACTGGATTGTTTTTTCAAGAGCAAGGCTGTTCCATGCTGAACATCAACACCAATATTTCGGCTCTGAACGCACAACGCAATCTGAACAAGAACCAGGCCACGCTGGGCACGACTCTGCAGAGGCTGTCCTCCGGCCTGCGCATCAACGGCGCCAAGGACGATGCCGCCGGCCTTGCCATTGCCAACCGCATGACCACCCAGATCAGCGCCACCAGCCAGGCGATCCGCAACGCCAACGACGGCATCTCCCTGGTGCAGACAGCCGAAAGCGCCCTCGGCGAAATTACCGGCAACCTGCAACGCATCCGCGACCTGTCCCTGCAGGCATCCTCCGACACACTGACCCAGGACGACCGCAAATCGCTGCAGGCGGAAGTGGATCAACTGATCAATGAAATCAACAAGGTCAACGACACCACCACGTTCGGTGGCCGCAAGCTGTTCCAGCGTGCCGGCGAATCAGATTACGCCGACCAGAATCGCAGCGCCGTGATCAAGGGACTCGGCTACTACTGGCTGTCCGAGGCGGAAAGCCGGATCACCACGTATTACGGCATCAAGTCGGACAACAACATCATGCGCGTCAACCTGGATGACAGCGACGGCGCGGGCGGCACCCTGGCCTCCGTCAGCGGATATGTCGGCGCGGACGGCAAGACCGAAGGCATGATGCTCAATATCGACCTGGCCGATTTCAACCCGCCCAACCTTCCCGACGGCGGCACCGACCCTTTCTATAACGATCGCGTGATCGCCCACGAAATGGTGCATGCCGTCATGGGCCGTGCCACCACCTTTAATGGCATCACCGACTGGTTCAAGGAAGGCACTGCGGAATTCATTCACGGCGCCGACGAGCGTCTGGCGGGCGACATTGCCAGTGTTGGCGTTGGCGGAGTCATGGCCGCCTACGGTAGTATTGCCAGCAGCGCAGGATATTCTGCCGCCTACGCGGCCACCCGTTACATGCATGATCGTATCAAGGAGGCCGGCGGCGAGGGTATCAAAGACATCATGACCTATCTGTCCGGCAATGCAGGCGCGACACTGGATGACGCACTTGCCAATGCCAGCAGCGGCGCCTTTTCCGGCGAAGCCGATTTCGACACTGATTTCGGCAACGATGGCGCCAGCTACATCACCAACGAGATGGATCTCACGAACGAGGACACGGGCGCCATTGGCGGCTTCGATGCGGATGGCGGCGAGATTCTCGGGGCTGAAGACATTTTGCCGAACAACGACAGCGCCGCTGACAAACCACTGGAGAATTTCAAACTGGTAGTGGAAGACGCCTACGAAGTCTTCAACGGACCGGAGTTTTCGTTGCACATCGGGGCGGAGTCCATGCAATCCCTGACACTGGAACTGAGTGCCTTCGGCAGCTGGGAACTGGGCGTGCACGACATCGACCTGACCACGCATCCCGGTGATGGTGTGCGGCTGGTGGATTCAGCGCTGCGTTACATCGATTCCCGCCGGGGCGACATGGGCGCTGTCATCAACCGGCTCGAATCCACCATTTCCAATCTGGCCGCGGTGAATGAAGCGCTGGCCGGCAGCCGCTCCCGCATTCGCGATGCCGACTTCGCCGCTGAAACGGCCGACCTGAGCAAGGCCCAGGTGTTGCAGCAGTCCGGTATTGCCATTCTGTCGCAGGCCAACGCCCAGCCCCAGGCCGTCCTCAACCTGCTGCGCTGATCAATTCTGCGGCGGCATCCCATTTCAGTTTTTCATCACAATCTCTCATTACAATTTCCTCTGCCGGGCAGCGCTGATAAAAATTGCGCACTATTCCATTTGCTGCATATACTCAATGCGGCATAGCAAAAAACGACATAACTGTTCCCCCACTTGAATGGTTGTCAGACATGATAAAAAGAACCGTGCTCGCGCTCGCCATTGCTCCACTGTGCACCACCGCCCTGGCCGAATCTGATGGGGATTTGTTCGGCCTCAACCTGACCCAGCTGATGAATCTCGAAGTGGTGTCTGCCACCAAGCGGCCACAGACCCTGGCGGATACCGCTGCCGCCATGCACGTCATTTCCCAGGACGACATCCGCCGCTCCGGCG
>JBMOPR010000562.1:0-13223 GCA_049323075.1 Pseudomonadota bacterium | reverse complement strand
GCTCCGCAAGAAAATAAATGGCCTTGGCGATGTCGTCCGGCGAGCCGATGGTTTGCATGGGCGTGTTGGTCAGAATGGCTTGCTGCACGGTATCCGGCATGTTGCCGTCGGCGGGCCAGAGAATGGTGCCGGGGGATACACCATTCACCCGCACGTCCGGTGCCAGTGCGCGGGCCAGCGACAGCGTCATGGCTTTCAGCGCGGCTTTCGCCATGCAGTAGGGCGTGAAATCCGGCAGCGGTTTGTCGGCATTGATATCGACGATGTTCACCACACAGCCACGACTCTGTTTCAGCAGCGGCAATAAATGCTGGGTGAGAAAAAACGGCGCCATGGCATTGCTGGCGAACAGATCGTTCCACTGGCTGAGGGTGGTGTTGCCAAATTCCGTTGGGTAGTACGAAGAGGCGTTATTCACCAGCAGATCGAGCCGGTGTTTCCAGCTGCGCACCTGTTCCGCCAGCTGTTCCCAGGCGGCGGGGTCGGACAGATCCGCATGCAGCGCAATGCAGGAGTGGGGGCGTACCGAATTGAGCCGGTCGCGCAGATTTTTCGCGCCGTCGCCGGAAGTGCGGTAATGCAGCACGATGTCGTAGTCGCGCTGATGGAAATAGTCTGCAGTGTGTGCGCCAATGCGACGGGCCGAGCCGGTGATCAAGGCCACCTTGCGGGAAGAATCGATTGTCATTGTTATTCCTTCACTGTTCTTTCACGTAGCAGTTTTTTACATCGCGAATCGCAACGATGCGGCGCTTGCGCAATTCGATGCCAAGAGTTTCGCCCTTGAAACCCAGTTCCACCAGCGGTTTGGCTTCCACCCGGCGTGCGGCGACGGCGCAATCGCGAATATAGTCGGCTTGCGGATAGTCGCGATCTTCCAGGCCGGTGCGGCCGCGGGCATCCGCTTCGCAGGCCAGCAGAAACAGCGGTAATGTCTCGGGCCGCCGCAGTGCATCCAGTGCTTCCAGCAGGCGCATCACCGTGGCCGGTTTCAGTTCGAAGGCGCGATGGCAGTGGGTGTGAAATTCTGCCACCAGCAGGCCGAGACGTTTCACCGGATTGGGCGCGCGCAGGCGCAGGCACAATTTTTCCGCCAGGTGTGCGCTGATGGGCTCGTGGCCCGGATGACTCGGCCATTTGAATTCCGGCGTCATGCCCTTGCCCAGATCGTGACAGATCAGGGAAAACAGCACAGCGACGCGATCCGCCTTTTCCAGCGGGTGAGTCTGCATCAGTTTCAGCGCTGTCTGCAACGTCAGCAGCACATGAAGGCCGGTGTCGATTTCCGGATGGTGTTTGGGCGGTTGCGGCACACCAAACAGTTTGTCCAGTTCGGGAAACACCACCGCCAGCGCGCCGCAGTCGCGCAGGGCTTCGAAATAGCGCCAGGGCGAAGGTTCCAGCAGGGCTTTTTCGGTTTCGGTCCACACCCGTTCCGGCGTCAGCGTCTGCAATTCGCCACTGGCAGCGATGTCGCGCATCAGTGCCAGCGTTTCGTCCGCAATTTGAAAGCCGCGATCGTGAAAACGCGCCAGAAAGCGTGCCACCCGCAACACCCGCAGGGGATCTTCCACGAAGGCGGGGGACACGTGGCGCAGCAAGCGGTTTTGCAGATCCTTCTGGCCATGGAAGGGATCAACGAGGGTGCCGTCGTCCTGCCGGGCAATGGCGTTGATAGTGAGATCGCGCCGCGACAGATCCTGTTCCAGCGTGACTTCGCTGCCACTGTAGCATTCGAAGCCGGTGTAGCCACGGCCGCTCTTGCGCTCGGTGCGGGCCAGCGCGTATTCCTCATGGGTGACCGGATGCAGAAACACGGGAAAATCCTTGCCCACGGGCGTAAAGCCCTGATCCCGCATCGCTTGTTCTGTGGCGCCGACTACCACCCAGTCGCGGTCCTTGCCGGGAATGCCCAGCAGTTCATCGCGTACGGCGCCGCCCACCAGATAAATGTTCATATGCACTTCGAAATTGTTTGTGTGAATTTTTTCTGAAATTACAAAAAAGGGTTTGACCCTGTTTTTGGCCGCCGCCTATAGTGTAGAGCTATGACATACCAAATCACAGCACTCATTCCAGCACTGTCCCTATCGCCTGCGGCCATTAAATGCCGTGCGATGGCCCGTGCGCGAGTCCGCGTCTGGCGTGCAAATGGAACGGCTGTGGTGAGGGAAACGGATTTGTAACAGAGCACATCCACCGTTTCAAAAAGGCCGCAGCGTTCCAGGAACCTGCGGCCTTTTTCGTTTCCGGCGCAGGCAAAAGGCAAACGCTGCATCACAGAGGAGGTAACAAGGAGTGAAGACATGTCGGTGCCCGCCGCCTATATCGTTGTGATTTTTGTATGGTCCACCACGCCGCTGGGTGTGAAGTGGAGTTCCCAGGGTATGTCGCCGGTGGCCGGCGCTTTCGGGCGCGTGCTGCTGGCGGCGCTGCTGGGCTGGGCGCTGGCGCGACTGTGGGGTGTGGTGGTGCCGTGGCACCGTCAGGCGGTGCGGGTGTATGCGTTTTCCAATATCGGCGTGTTTCTGGGGTTATTGTGCGTGTATTTCGGCGCGCAGTTCATGCCGTCGGGGCTGATTTCAATTCTGTACGGGCTGTCGCCGGTGGTCTCGGCGGTGCTGTCGCGTTTTCTGCTGAACGAGCCGCCGTTTTCCGTCAGCAAGTGGCTGGCGATGGCGCTGGGTCTGGCGGGACTGGTGGTGGTGTTTCGTCACGAAATTTTGCTGCTGAACGGCAATCTGCTGGGATTCGCGCTGGTGTTGTTCAGTGTGCTGTGCTTTTGCCTGAGTGGCGTGCTGATCAAGCGGGAGGGGCCGGTGCTGCATCCGCTGGCGCAGACGGTGGGCACGCTGATGATGGCGACACCGCTTTATGGTGCGGTGGCGGCGGTGATGGGATTGCACATCCAGTCGCTGGAGCCGCGCACAGTGGGCGCGATTCTGTATCTGGCGCTGTTTGGTTCCTTTATTGGCTTTTTCTGCTATTTCTATGTGTTGAAGCATCTGCCTGCCAGTACAGTGGCGCTGACCACGCTGGTCACGCCGGTACTGGCAATTACACTGGGATCTGTGCTGAACGGGGAACCCATCACACCAACGCTGGTAGGGGGTGCGGTCATGATCGGTAGCGGGCTGTTGCTGTATTATTGGGGCGATCACTGGCTGGCGCGATTCTCCCCGCAGCGGGCAACCTGATGTAATGCGTGGCTGCTACGCGTATGTTTCGCGTCAATTGCAATCGAGGACACCATGAGTTTCTACGAAAATCACATTTTTCCGCCGGTCATGGAGTGGGCCACGCGCGGATTTCGTCGCCAGATTGCCGAATTGATCGGGCAGGCGGAAGGGCGGGTGCTGGAAATCGGTGCGGGTACCGGCGCGAATCTGGGATTTTATTCACCCGGTGTTCGCGAGGTGGTGGGTATTGAACCGGTGGAAACCATGCTGGAGAAGGCGCGCGATGTAGCGCGCTCGACCCGGCATGGCGTACCTATTTCACTGACAACCGGCGATGCCCGCGCGTTGCCGTTTGCCGATGCGGATTTCGATACGGTGGTGGCCTGTCTGGTGTTCTGCACGATTCCCGAGCCGGAAAAAGCGGCGCGGGAAGCGTTTCGTGTATTGAAGCCCGGCGGCCGGCTGGTGTTTTTCGAGCACGTGGCGTCGCCCCGGGATACCACGCGTGCGTGGCAGAACCGACTGAATCCGTTGTGGCGGAAGATGGCCTGTGGTTGCGAGATCAACCGTGACACCCGCGCACTGTTCGAGGCCGCAGGCTTTCGCTATGAGTCAATTGATGATTTCATTCATCCGAAGGTGCCGGCGCTGGTGGCGCCGGTCATTGCGGGCATTGCTATCAAGGCCTGATGTGAACAATCAGGACAGCATCAATTGCCGTTCCAGATGCTGCGAGCTGGCCATGGCTTCGGCGCCCCAGTAAATGGCGCGAACGTGATGCACCAGGCGTTTCTCTGCTTCCTTCTGGCGGGCGTAGGAAAGGTCGATGTTGGAAACGCCAATGTAGAAAATGATGGTGATGATGGCTTCCGCTATCCAGGCCGCGTCGGTGATGGCGCGGCCACGCTTTTTCATCTCCAGCTCGATCACGGCCGCCAACTGCTTGTTCAGTTCGTTCAGCACCCGCTGAATGGCGCGGCGGATAATGGGTGAATTGCCCGTGGACTCGCGCGCCAGTACGCGAAACAGCGGGCCGTTTTCGCGAAAGTGCGCCATGCACATTGCGACTGCGTTTTCCAGAATGTTTTCGCCTTTCTCTTCCGATTCCCGTGTCACGCTCATGATCTTGAGCAGCGCATCGCCGGCCTCCTTCACCAGCGCCAGCGCCAGATCCTCCATGTTTTCAAAATGACGATAGAACGAGGCGGGCGCGATGCCGGCCTCTTTCGCCACTTCGCGCAGGCTCAGGCTGGAGAAGCCACGGTCGTCATTCATCTTGCGGACGGCCGCCGTCATGATGGTTTCGCGGGTCTGTTGTTTCTGTTCGGCTCGGGTCAGTGGTTCGGTCATGGGCTCAAAGGCGAAAGCGGGTTGGCTGCACTATCCTTGGGGTTGCGTGTCCAGTCCTGGAATGGGACTGCCCACCGCGCGGATTGCGCAGTACTGGCTAATTGGTCAAGCAATGGAAGTGTACATTTGTTAGCTGGTTTTTCAATTTCGTTTTTGCATCTTTTTGTTTTGTAAAGCCGTTCGCGCCAAATGTCTGGCTTATTGCGACATTCGCCCTTAAGAGGGTGTTGCATTTCGGCATACGTTCGTTATTATGGCAAACACTTGTACGCTGAAAGGCGAATTCATCTACCCAACAATGGCAACTGCAACGCTGTCTCGGGGCTAAGGGAACAATGGTATGAGGACTTCCAATCACCGGGCGCTGGAGCCCATGAGCGTAGTCGACACTGCGTGGCTGCGCATGGATTCACCCGATAACCTGATGGTAATCAATGGCTTGTTGATGTTTGACGAGCCAATGAGTTACGAGGATTTCAAAGAGATCCTGGAAGACCGGCTGATCCGGCGGCACAAGCGCTTCCGGCAGCGGCCAGTGCAGGTCGGTAACCAGTATCTGTGGGAAGAACTGCCCCAGGTGGACATGCAATATCACCTGTCCGCTCTGGAAGGGCTGCAGGAATGCTGCAATGAGGCGGAAATCCGGGCGGCCGTGAGCCGGCAGATTCCGGCGCCGCTGGATGCGGACAAGCCGTTGTGGCGCTTCTTTTTCGTGCCGAAATACAAGGAAGGCACGGCGGTGATGGTGAAGGTGCACCACAGCTATGCCGATGGAATTGCGCTGATTTCAGTGCTGGATTCCATTGCCGACAAGTCTGTCTTGCACAGTTCTCCGGCCGCCAACATCAAGTTTCCCCAGCGCAAGCCCCGCTCTGATGCGCTGCTGCACCGGGCAGAGTTCGCGCTCACGTCAGCGGCCTTTTATACCGGGTTCTCCGTGGCCTGGTTGTTTGAAGCCATGCGGGTGATTCTGGCCCGGCCGGATTCCAAAACAGCGTACAAACGTAAGCTGACTGCCCATAAGCAGGTAGGCTGGGCGCCTTCGCTGGACATCAATGAAGTGAAACGGGTCAGCAAAGCCATGGGGTGCACCATCAATGATGTGATCCTGGGCTGTGTGGCCGGCAGTCTGCGCCGCTATCTGGAGCGGATCGGCGAGCCGGTCAACGGCGTGCAGCTGCGGGCCACGGTGCCCGTCAACCTGCGCCCCATCGAAGACGCCCTGCAGTTGGGCAACCGCTTTGGCCTGGTGTACCTGAACCTGCCGGTGGGTGAGCCCACGGTCGAGCGCCGTATCCAGGCTGTGCGTCAGGCCATGCGTCAGCTCAAGAGCGGGGTGCAGGCGCAGATGAGTTACAACGTGCTGGGTATTCTCGGCTTCTTCCCGCGTGCGGTGGAAAAATTCTTCCTCGATTTCTTTTCCAGCAAGGCGTCGGCGGTGATGACCAACGTGCCGGGGCCCGCCGAGCCGGTGTACCTGAAGGGGCGGAAATTGGCCAAGCCCATGTTCTGGGTGCCGCAGTCCGGTGGCATCGGCATCGGTGTGAGTATTCTGAGTTACGACAACAAGGTGGAATTCGGCTTTGTCGCGGACGCCGCGCTGATTCCGGACCCACAGGCCATGATCGACGATTTCGTGGATGAATTTGCCTCGATCAAGAACGCAGTATTGGGAGTACCCGTGTTCTCGGGGCAGTTGTCACACGTGTAAGTGTTTGTGAGTCGCAGTTTTCTTTTTCAAGGGTAGATGAGGATACCAACATGACTTATTTCGTCACCGGCGCCAGTGGCTTTATCGGGCGCTTTTTGCTGGAAAAGCTGCTCAAGCGTCAGGGCACCATTTATGTGCTGATGCGCGAGGCATCCCTCGGCAAGCTGGATACGCTGAAGGCACTGGTAGGCGATACCGAAGGCCGGATCGTTCCGGTAATCGGCGACATTACCCAGCCCAAGCTGGGCATCAGCGCCGATGACATGGCGATGCTGAAAGGCAAGGTAAAACATTTTTTCCACCTGGCGGCGATTTATGATCTGTCGGCGCCGGAAGCGGTGCAGATCAGTGCCAATATTGACGGCACCCGCCATGCGGTGAAAGCGGCGAAGGAAATGACCGCCGGTTGTTTTCATCATGTCAGTTCCATTGCGGCGGCCGGCATGTACCCCGGCATTTTCCGCGAGGACATGTTCGAGGAAGCGGAAAAACTCAACGATCCCTATCTGCGCACCAAGCATGATTCGGAAGCCATTGTGCGCAAGGACTGCAAGATTCCGTTCCGCATTTATCGCCCGGCCATGGTGGTGGGGCATTCGAAAACCGGCGAGATCGACAAGATCGACGGCCCTTATTATTTCTTCGGCCTGATCAAGAAATTGCGCAAGCTGCTGCCGCCCTGGATGCCGGTGATTGGCATCGAAGGCGGGCGCTTCAACATAGTGCCGGTGGATTACGTAGTGGATGCCATGGATTATCTGGCGCACAAGGATGGACTGGATGGCAAATGCTTCCACCTCACCGATGTGGATCATTACAAGATCGGCGAAGTGATCAACATTTTTGCCCGCGCCGGTCACGCGCCGCAGATGACCATGCGCATCGACACCCGCATGTTCAGCTTTATGCCGCCGTTCCTGCGCCAGACCCTGGGCACGCTGCCGCCGGTGAAACGCATCACCAACACCGTGCTGGAAGATCTGGGTATTCCCCGTTCGCTGCTGAAATTCACCCAGTACCACACCAAGTTCGACAATCGCGATGCCCGCGCCGCGCTGGATGGTTCCGGCATCAGCTGCCCGCGCCTGGATACCTACGCCTGGCGCCTGTGGGATTACTGGGAACGCAACCTGGATCCCGAACTGTTCATCGACCGCACGCTGGAAGGGCGGGTCAAAGGCAAGGTGGTGGTGGTGACCGGTGCTTCATCCGGCATCGGCAAGGCGTCGGCGCTGAAACTGGCAGCGGCAGGCGCAAAAGTGATTCTGGCGGCGCGCACGCCGGAAAAACTGGAAGAGACCAAGGAAGAAATTACGGCGGCGGGAGGCGAGGCATTCACCTACAGCGTGGACATCGCCAACATGGAAGACTGCGACCGTTTCGCCCAGCAGGTGCTGGCGGATTTCGGCCGCGTCGATGTGCTGATCAATAACGCGGGCCGGTCCATCCGCCGTTCGATCTCACTGTCTTACGACCGTTTTCACGATTTCGAGCGCACCATGCAGCTGAATTACTTCGGCGCGCTGCGGCTGATGATGAATTTCCTGCCGGTAATGGAAAAGAATCGCAGCGGGCACGTCATCAATATTTCATCGATCGGTGCGCTGACCTATCCGGCGCGGTTCAGTGCCTACGTGGCATCGAAGTCGGCGCTGGATGCATTCTCGCGCTGCGCGGCATCGGAGTATTCCGACTGCAACGTGCACTTCACCACTATCAACATGCCGCTGGTGCGCACGCCGATGATCGCGCCCACCAAGATTTACGACAACGTGCCCACCATCAGCCCGGAAGAGGCGGCGGACATGGTCGGCGAGGCGCTGATTTACCGCAGCAAGCGCATTGCCACCAAGCTGGGTGTGTTCGGTCAGGTGGTGCACGCGGTGGCGCCGAAGTTTGCCGAGATCATCATCAACACCGGTTTCCGCATGTTCCCGGATTCGGCGGCGGCCCAGGGCAAGAAGGACGATTCCCAGCCGTCAGTGGTGTCGCCGGAGCAGATGGCGTTCGCCTACATCATGCGCGGAGTACATTGGTAAGGGGGGCATTGGTAAAGGGGGCACTGGTAAAACCTGCACCGGTAAATCGGTACTGTCAGAAAGAAAAGGGCGCCCTTAATAGTGGCGCCCTTTTCATTTTCAATTGTGGATTCACTTCATGATCGACAGCAGCTGACTCTGGTCTTTCACCCGGAACAGGCCGTCGTTGAACGCCAGGGTTTCTCCGTTCTGCCCGTTCACTTCGAAATTGAAGGAACCGCTCAGCCAGCCCTGCTGGTCGTCGAGTACTACGAGGGTGCCACCATTGCCGGCTTTCTCGAAGTGCTGCCCGGGTGTTTCGATGATCACGCTGTCGAGACGGTACTGGCCCGGTCCCTTGTAATCACTGACCAGCATGCGGATGCGCACATCGCCATGCTGGGACACGACTTCCAGTTCATCCTTGAACAGCGAGGATTTCTTGTTCCACCAGGCTTTTTCCGGCAACGCCATCAGGTCCTGGTCACGCCAGTTGTCGGTGAAGTAAATGTCGCTGCGGGTCTGGTTCAGTTCCGCCACCGAGGTCTTTTTCAGGTTCTGTTTTTCCTGTTCCAGTTTGCTGGCGAAGCTGGTTTCGTTCGCCGATGCCGGAATGGCAGATTTGACATGGCTGGAAGTGGCAGCCGAGGCATGGGCCGCCACCGGCGCCGCTGCCACCACAATGGCTGGTGGGACGGTTGCGATCTCCGGCGCCGGTACCGGTTTTACAGCCGGCTTCGGGGCTGCTGTTCTGGTCACGGGGGCGCTGGCGGTCGCCTTTGCGGCGGGCACCGGTTTCGCGGCGACAGTGCGGGCAGTGTCGTTGCGGGTTGCCGGAGCAGACACACTGCTGGCCACAAGGGTGGTAGTGGCCATGGCAGCCGCTAGGGGAGCGCCCGCGGATGTGGCCGTGGCGGTCGGTTCGGGTGCTTTCGCTGCCAGAACGGACTCACTGTTGACCAGTTGTCCCTTCCGGTAGATGCACGCTTCCACCTTTTCGCCATCGGTGCAGCGGCCCTTGCCGTCCGGCTGGTTGTTGACGAAAGGGCCTTCGTAGCGCTTGCCGAGGGCCGACAGCCAGATGCCTTTGCCCTGTTTGTCGCCATTGATGAACTGGCCTTCGTAATAGCCGCCGGTGCCATAGTCGATGCGGCCGGCGCCGTGGGGCTGGCCATTCTTCCACTGGCCGTCGTACAGGTCGCCATTGGCGTAGAAATACTGCCCGGTGCCGTGGGGTTTGCCGGCGTCGAACTGGCCTTCATAGGCGCCGCCGGACACAAAGGTGAGGCGGCCGTATCCGTGGGGCACGTTGTTGTGCCACTGGCCGTCGTAATAGGTGCCGTCCACATAGGTCTGGCGACCCTGGCCGTCCTGGGCGCCGGCCTTGAATTCCCCCACATAAATAACGCCAGTCGCGTAGCGCAGAGTGCCCTTGCCTTGTGGCTGGTCGTCGAACCAGGCGCCCTCGTACTCATCACCGTTGGCATATTTCATCATGCCATCGCCCTGGCGCTTGCCCTGGCGGAATCGGCCCCAGTACTGGCCACCATCGGTGTAGGTGTACATGCCCTGGCCGTGAGGTTGATCCCCCAGCCACTCGCCGTCGTACTGGGTACCGTCGGGCCAGGTTTTCTGGCGCCGTTCCAGACGATAGCTGGGGTCTTCCATATAACGGGTCTGGTCGATGGGTTCAGCGATCGCAGAAAAGCTGATTCCCAGCAGGAGTCCATAAATAGCGGATTTAAGAAGCTGTCGTTGCATGTTTCCCCACACCCATGAGGTTGCCGGTGATCGGCCGGACTGGATGCCAGGCGCGTCGCCGATTCTTTTTTGTTGAATCAGGAATGATTTCAAATTTCACCGGGGCAAGCAATTGCGGGAGGGGGTGGGGTTGGCAGTGGAAGAGGCCTGGTTACAAAAACCCAACGAAAAGGTAAGCGGTTCCTAACGTCTTGGGGCCATTGCCTGTGCCAGGCGTTATAAGGCTGGGTAAAAAATGGCCTATAAAGTCTAAGCAGCCCCTACGGGGCCAGGACTGCTTTGCCATACTGGTCCGAACGAGGGTGCTCGCAGCAATCCTCCTTGTACGCATTTTACTCAGGTTTGTGATGTCGCCGGCATGCCTTGCCCGTCGCTCGCGGCGGGTGAGGGCTACACTGGAAAGACGGACCAACGCAGGCCAGTTAAATTGGGCAGTGTTCAGCTGAGAGGGTTGTCGTGGCTGGAGTGAAACGGATCTGGACAGGACGGAAGGGCACCGCGCCGGCATTGTTGTGTGCAATGCTGCTGCTGAGCCCCATGTCCCATGCCACTGGCGGCTGGGTGATCGAGCGCGAGGAGCGCCCGGACAGCCCGCTGCTGAAAGACCGCAAATCCATCGCCTTGAGCCCCGCCCAGCAGGAACAGCAGCAGCTGGCGGCGGCCTATGAGCAGGCCCTGCAGGCGGAACAGCAGCGCATCCGCGAACACTGGTCCATTCCCGAAACCAGCAGCCAGACCCGCTGGATCGCCTATTCCGCCGATTACAGTGCCAAGAAAGCGGTGGACTTCGAACACAATCAGGTGGAAATCAGCATCGACGGCATCCATAGCGGAGGCCGGCTGGATTTTGCTGCCATGGCCCGCAAGGTGCAGGCTGAACTGGAGGACACGCTGGGCACCAGCCTGCAGAAGGCCCTGCGGCAGGATCCGATCCAGGTGGCGGTGAACCAGGCATTCAAGTCCCGCAATGCCCACGAGACCAGCGCAGAAACCGGTGCCGAGCTGGTACTGAAAGAGCTCTTCACCAGCCTGCGTCCCACCGAATCCGATGTACGCGCCCGGGCTGCCGCACTGATGCGCAATGCCAGCATCCGCTACCAGGCCCTGTCCGCCAGCCTGGCCAGCGTGCCGGTGAATACCGGCAAGAAGCTCACCTACGTGATCCCGCTGCCTGACAATCGCATCCGCAAAAAAGTGCTGGAATACAAGCCGGTGGTGAGTCGCAATGCGCAGCGTTTTGCGCTGTCGGACGACATCATCATGGCGATCATTCACACCGAGAGCCATTTCAATCCGCTGGCCCGTTCCCATGCGCCAGCGTTCGGGCTGATGCAGATCGTGCCATCCACTGCCGGGCGCGACGCCACTATCAAGCTGTACCAGGAAGAGCGTCTGCTGGCACCGGAATATCTGTTCAATCCCAAACAGAATATCGAAGTGGGCGCGGCCTACCTGAGCGTGCTCTATTACGAATACCTGAAAGACATCAAAAATCCCGACAGCCGCCTGTATTTCACCATCGCGGCTTACAACGCCGGAGCGTCCAGTGCGGCGCGGGCCTTTGTCGACAATCCCAGTTTTCAGGACGCCGTGGATGCCATCAACCGTCTGCCACCCGAACAGGTGCTGGAGCGGCTGGTGCGCAACTCGCCCCGCGAGGAAACCCGGCTCTACGTGGAAAAGGTTCTCAAACGGCGTAACTTCTACACCCGACTATGATGCACGCTCGTCTGTTACCGGCTTGCCTGCTGGCGGCGTCGTTGGGCGCGCTGCAGGGTTGCCGGGTGGGCATAGAGGACTTGCAGCCACCCCTGCAGGAAAAACTGGAGCGGATGGAATCCCGATTGCTGGCGCTGGAAGTCAAGCCGCGCCTGGATTTCGCCGTGCGCAACGAGCGGATTCTCATCGAGGAAAAAACCTTTACGCCGTTGCTGGTGGCCCAGGCGGATCTGGATGTGCAGGGCGAGAATCTGCCGCCGGCGTTTTATGTGGATGTGATGTTGTCGGTGACGGTGGACGGCATTGCCTATGAGGCAGCGGAGCGGCAGGTTTTTCCGGTGCTGAACGGGAAGTGTCAGGTGGCGATGCAGCATTCACTGCCACAGCATGG
Organism: Pseudomonadota bacterium; assembly: GCA_049323075.1. Classification (GTDB taxonomy): domain Bacteria; phylum Pseudomonadota; class Gammaproteobacteria; order Pseudomonadales; family Ketobacteraceae; genus Ch67. The sequence goes on along the minus strand of JBMOPR010000562.1, from coordinate 1,094 downwards.
GCTGACGCGGGAGCAGATGAAGGTTACGCTGCGGCCGATGACCTGGTATCGCGGTCAGGTGATCAGTGATGAGATGGTGAAGTACCAGTAAGTGCGGTACCTAAAAAGCCCCACCGAATAGTCGAATCTGGACACGCCGTAAACCCATCCCTGGGGGCTGCTCCGCGGCATCCATGCCGCAGAGCGTCCATCTTCGACTATTCGGTGGGGCTTTTTAGGTACTCTGTTTTTACGCCGTCTTCTTCAACACAATTTCATCGATCAGCGGACGGAACGACGCTTTCACGCCCAGGTCCACCATCGTCCAGTAGTGTCCGGTCAGCACCCGGTTCACCGCCAGGGTTTCCGGCGACGGCTGGAATGATCCCATGTATTTCAACCCATCCCGCTTAACCTTGCCAAGCGCGCGGCGATGCAGGTTGGTGTGGGCGAAATCGAAACTTTCATAACTCTGGAACGGCTGCATCACGATATCCATCCACTCGTGATAGTACTCCGGCGATGGTGCCTCGCCGTTGGGCTGGCGCACGCCGATGTCGAGCATGTGCTGGTCGATGGTGTCGATCCTGCCGGCCATCGCATCTGCCACCAGGCTGCGCAGTTTGGCAATGGTTGCCTCGGGAATTTTTTTCACCGCACCGAAATCGTAAATGATGATCGTGCCGTCCGGGCGAAACGCAAAATTTCCCGGGTGCGGATCGGAATGCACGGCACGCAGTTCATAGATCTGCTTGCCGAACGTTTCGAAAATGCGGTACCCGATCAGATTGATCGTCTCCTGCGAATAGCGCGGTGGCTTTACGTCCTGCAGGCGGTCGCCTTCCACCAGTGTCAGTGTCAGCACTGTTTCCGCCGACAGGTTTTCAATCAGTTCCGGCAGTCGGATATAGGGGTGGTTGCGGTAGTAATCGCCGAACAGTTTCAGGTTTTCCGCTTCGTGTTTGTAATCCAGTTCTTCGTACAGCATGGTGCGGATTTCGGCGAAGGTTTCATCCATCACCTCGGCGCTGACTTTCACCAGCCCCGCCAGTTTCAGCAGTCGTCTCAGGTGTTTCAGATCGGAATCGCAGGATTCCTTCACGCCGGGATACTGG
>JBMOPR010000561.1:0-1500 GCA_049323075.1 Pseudomonadota bacterium | reverse complement strand
ATGGCGGCGAGGCCGCGCACGATGAAAGCATCGCTGTCCACCAGGAAATCCAGCGTGTTGTCCGCCGCGTTATAGTCGGCGTGAATCCACACCTGACTCTGGCAACCATGCACGAAATTGGCGTCGGTTTTCAGCGCCTCGGGCATCGGTGGCAGTTTTTTTCCCAGCTCGATGATATAGCGGTAGCGGTCTTCCCAGTCGTCAAAAAAACCGAGATCGTCCAGGATGTCGGTGTCCTTGATATCAGTGCCGAACGGATTGGCGCTCATTCAGAAAATTCCCAGTTCCAGTTTGGCTTCGTCGGAAATGTTGTCGCGGTTCCAGGGTGGATCGAACACGATGTTCACGATCACTTCATCCACATTGGGCACCTTGCTGACGCGGTAGCGCACGTCGTTGGCCAGCACCTGGCCCATGCCGCAGGTGGGCGAGGTGAGAGTCATGGTCACGGTCACCACGTCATGCCCGGCCTCATTTTTTGCAATGGCGACGCCATACACCAACCCGAGATCGACGATGTTCACTGGAATTTCCGGATCATAGATTGTGCGCAGGGTGTCCCACACGTGGGTTTCCTGCGGCACGTCGCTGCTGGTTTCGCTGTAGTGGATTTCTTCCCGCTGCAGGCCCAGGGCGTCGGCGTCGATGCCGTCCACCCGCGCCAGGTTGCCGCGATAGCTCACGGTGTAATTGCCGCCGCGGGCCTGGGTGATGGTGACGAAGGAATTTTTCGGCAAGGTGATCGGCGTGCCGGACGGCACCATGCGGGCGGGACAATCCCGCTCCACTGCCACCATTCTCTGTTCGACCGCCGCGTTCATTTATTTGGTAACCGAAAAACTTTCGCCGCAGCCGCATTCCGATGTGGCGTTGGGGTTGCGGAACTGCAGCGTGGCATTCAGGCCCTGCTTCACGTAATCCAGTTCGGTGCCCTGCAATACCGGCAGGCTGGCCTTGTCGATGAACACGGTGAGTGCGTCGGATGCTTTCAGCTGCACGTCGTCGGGATTCACGTCATCCACCAGGTCCATCACATACATGTAGCCGGAGCAGCCGCTGGGCTTGACGCTGACGCGCATGCCTTTGGCGCCCGGCTTTTCCTGCACCTGGGTTTCCACGTGCCGGATCGCCGCCGGTGTCAGCGTGAGGGATTTTTCCGGAATGAAGGTTTGTACGGTCATGACAGCCACTCCGTTACAGTAAAAAGGTTTTGGCTTTTTCCAGCGCGGCGAAAAAGCGGTCCACTTCGTCCAGCGTGTTATAGAACGCGAAGGACGCGCGCACGGTGCCGGGAATATTGAAGCGGTCCATCACGGGCATCGCGCAATGATGTCCGGTGCGTACGGCGACACCCTGCTGATCCAGCAGCGTGCCCACGTCGTGCGGGTGGGTGCCCTGCAGCAGGAAGGAAAATACGCCGGCTTTTTCTTTGGCGCGCCCGATCAGGCGGATTTCCGGCATATCAGCGGCGCGCTCCAGACAAGTCTGCAGCAGCCGATG
>JBMOPR010000560.1:0-1501 GCA_049323075.1 Pseudomonadota bacterium | reverse complement strand
GCTGGATCGCAAGCAGCTGGCCTGCTATGAAGTGGCCTATTGCGAAGCGGAAATCACCGCCGCGAAAGTGATGCTGGATTACAGCCAGAAAGTGAAAGCGGAAAAAGGTGGCAGCGATCTGCGCATCGAGGAACGGCTGGCGCTGCAATATACGGCGGAAGCACTGCAGAACTGCCGGGGGCGTTTCAATGCACGCCGGGCGGATTTCGGTTTTTCCCGCGAGCAGCTGCGCGCGTCGCTGGATTCCGATGCGGTGGATGTGTTTATCAACCAATATCTGTCCACTGAAGCGCTGGAAGCGGTGGGCAAGGCCGTGCTGCACAACGACGGTTTCACCGGCGAATACATGCTGGACCACGAGAAGGAAATGATGCGGGACCAGTTCCGCTCGTTTGCCAGCAATGTGGTGGCTCCGCTGGCGGAGAAGATTCATACCCACGACCTGGATATTCCTGACGCGATCATCAAGCCGCTGGTGGAGCTGGGTTGCTTCGGTCTGTCGATTCCGATGCAGTACGGCGGGATTCAGCCGGATGACAGCGAAGACAATCTGGGCATGATTGTGGTGACGGAGGAATTGTCGCGCGGTTCGCTGGGTGCGGCAGGCAGTTTGATTACCCGTCCGGAGATTATGGCGCGGGCGCTGCTGAAAGGTGGTACCGAGGAGCAGAAGCAGCACTGGTTACCGAAGCTGGCACAGGCGGAGCCGTTGAATGCGGTGGCCGTGACCGAGCCGAATTTTGGATCGGATGTGGCATCGATGAAGCTGAAGGCCACGCAGGTGAATGGCGGCTGGATTCTGGATGGCGAGAAAACCTGGTGTACGTTTGCAGGCCGTGCCGGTGTGCTGCTGACGCTGGCGCGTACCAATGCTGATCCTGCGTCAGGGCATCGCGGGTTGACGATGTTTCTGGTGGAGAAGCCTTCGTTCCCGGGTCATGCGTTTGAGTACAAGCAGCCCCAGGGTGGCACGATTACCGGCAAGGCGATTCCGACGATCGGGTATCGCGGCATGCACTCCTTTACGGTGTTCTTCGATCACTATTTTGTGCCGGATTCCCATGTGCTGGGTGGCAAGGAAGGGATTGGCAACGGCTTCTATTACACGATGGCAGGCTTTTCCGGCGGCCGGATTCAGACGGCTGCACGCGCGACCGGTGTGATGCAGGCGGCGTTTGAGAAGGCGTTGAGTTATTCGAAAGAGCGTCAGGTATTTGGCAAGCCGATTGGTGATTATCAGCTGACGCTGGTGAAGATTGCGCGCATGGCGATGTTGCTGGCGGTGTCGCGGCAGTTTACTTATCACGTGGCGCGTTTGATGGATGAAGGCAAGGGCCAGATGGAGGCGAGTCTGGTGAAGCTGTATTCCTGCAAGTCGTCGGAGTGGCTGGCGCGGGAAGCGATGCAGATTCACGGTGGTATGGGTTATGCGGAAGAGACGTCCGTGAGCCGGTATTACATCGATGCGCGGGTGCTGTCGATTTTCGAAGGTGCGGAAGAG
>JBMOPR010000559.1:0-1503 GCA_049323075.1 Pseudomonadota bacterium | reverse complement strand
CTTGCCGGCATAACTGAGTACAGCCGCGGTGGTGGCCAGGCCGCGACTGGTTTTCTGTGCGGTGGAAATGGCGTAGTCGGCGCCGTGCAGTGCAGAAAATTCGCCAATGTAGCGGTCGATGATGGCGCTGGTCAGTGTGGGTACTGAACTGGCACCGCTGCAGAACAGCACGCCGCCCGCTTTTGCTGCCTGATCCAGCGCGTGAATGCCGCTCACGAATTCGCGCGCGTCCGCCAGATCGATGTAATGGCAGCCGCGACGGATGCAGGCTTCGGCCACATCGTATCCTTGCGACTGAAACGGCCCGGACGTGTGAATCACCGCGAACGGCTGCTGCTGTTGCAGCACGACATCGAAATTGCTGCGGATATCCAGTTGCACCGTCAGCACAGGATTGGGTGCGGGCAATGTTGTCGTCAGTGTTGCTGCCAGCGCGCTGGCTTTGGCAAGGTCGCGGCCGGCAATCAGAACCTGAACGTCCGCTTCCCGCGCCAGCCGGCGTGAAATGAACTGGCCAAAATTGCCGTACCCGCCGATCACCAGAATGCGCCTGCTCATGGCAAACGCACCACGCGGAAGCGGCCACGATAGGAGTAGAGTCGCCCGAACAGGGGATGCACGATGGTGACCTGCATGTCGAACTGGTCGTCATCCACTGCTATTTCCTCCGCATCGCCGCGCCCCATGATCCAGTGCAGCGGCAGCGGAATAAAATGGCCGAACAGTTTCAGTGCATAGCCCTGATGTTGCAGCTTTACCCTGCCATCGTCCCAGTCATACCGCATGCGCCAGCAGATGCCGAAGCGCATCATTTCCACCACCTGATTGCCTTCAACCTGCAGCATGCGTGAACAGAAACGGTAAGGCTTGTGCTGGCGAAAATGAAACTCGCGATTGAACTGGAATTCGCGTGTGTCGGGGGTGCTGTCGAAGTGCACGGTGACGGGTACATTGCGCTCGCATTCCATCGGCACCGTGCCCAAAAGCCGGTAGAACGGCCGCAGCCATTGGAAGATGCTGAAGTACTCCACGTCCATCACACCTTCCACCGTCACCCTGTCCGTTGAATAGGGATGATTGGCATAGTGTTTCTGCATGACCGGTGGCAGCATTTCCCACTTGTCGCCAAAGACGGATTTGAAGGTCGGCTGGTTTTTCAGTTGCAGATTGTCGATCTTGGCTTTGTGACGCAGGCGCAGCAGCAGGTTGCGGGTGGCGCGCATCCAGGGATACAGCAGCGTCGCCAGGAAGCTGGACCAGAACAGCGCCCTGTTGAACCAGTTGAACAATCCCTGGTTGTCGCCGTATTGCGCCATGAAGCGCAGCGCGGTCTTGCCGTGGTAGAGCTGGCCGTTGCGGATGATCACCATGCCGTCGTCCAGATCCAGGCCGCGTTCGGTGACAGCGCGCACCTGCGGATGATCCTGCTGTGTGCGGGCGTCCAGCAGATGCAGTTCGCCAAATTGCCGTTTGATGCGCAGGGCGTGGGCGGCGTACTGGCAG
>JBMOPR010000558.1:0-1505 GCA_049323075.1 Pseudomonadota bacterium | reverse complement strand
CTTGCGGGTGCTGGTGGCCGAAGACAATCCGGTGAACCAGATGGTGATTCGTGAATTGCTGCGGCCGCTGGTGGGCAATGTGGAAATGGCCAGCAACGGCCGCGAGGCACTGGAGAAATTCAAGGCGGCGGTGCGACCGTTCGATCTGATTTTCATGGATTGTGAAATGCCGGAACTGGACGGTTATGAAACCACCCTGCGCATTCGCGAACATGAGCAGCGGTTGGGCGTGGGCATCGGGGTGCGGGTGGTGGCGCTCACGGCCCATGCGTTCGATGAATACAAACAGAAGGCCTTTGCCGCCGGCATGACATCCCACCTGAGCAAGCCTGTTACCCGGGCGGTGTTGCGGCAATATCTGGAAGCGGAATTCGGCTACCGGCGGGCGGCATCCTGAAATAAGCCGATTTGGGGGATGCCGTTACTGAGTGGACGCCAGGCTGGTAAGCACCAGCGTCACCAGCATGGATTGCTGCGTTACACCCATCTTCACGAACATCGAGCGCAGGTGCGCGCGCACGGTATTTTTCTTGATATCCAGTTCCGTCGCCACTTCGTCGGTGGTGTGACCTTCTGCCAGCAGAATCGCAATGGTGGCCTCCGACATGGTGAGCTGGTACAGGTTCATCAGCGTGCGCACGGATATTTCCAGGTTCTTTTCGGGGTCCTGGATCAGCAGCGTGATATAGGGCGTGATGTCGGATTCGTCGTGGGCTTCCACCGGCATTGGCTTGATCATCAGCTGATAGGCGGCCTTGCCGGAATCCCGCGGCACCGCCAGTGCGTTGATCGGCGCCCGTTCGTGCTTGCGGATGGCCTCCAGCGTTTGCTGCAGATACTGGTGAAAGGTTTCGTTCAGCGCGCTGTTGTTGAGCTTGATCTTTTTCTGCGACTGGTGAAAACCGTCCGCTTCCTTCAGATAGCTTTCCGCCGTGGTGTTGGATTGCAGGATGTTGCCGTGGCGGTCCAGCGTGAAGATGCCGATGGAGCGCTTGGAAATGGAATCGGCGTAGATCTGCCGCTCCGAATCCAGCTGCCGCAGTTGCAGGCCCAGTGCCACCGACTGTTCCAGGTGCGGAATCAGCAGGCGCAGAAATGCCTTTTCGTCCTCGGTGAATTCGCCCTGGGATTTTTCCCGGGTGAAGCGCACCGAGATGCGGGAATTTTTTTCGTACTGCCAGTCGATGCCGGCGATGTAATAGATGCCGAAAGGTTCCAGGAACATGCGGTAGTAGTCGCTGTTCAGCAATTGCGCGCGCGGGGTGTGCTCGTCCAGCGTCACGACTTCCTTCAAGGGCAGGTTGATCAGTGGATCGCGGATGTACAGGCTGGTGTAGGAGCCTTCCTCGGTGCCGCTGGTGGCAATATCGGCGTCGTCGCCGCTGGTGTAGATCAGGCCGGCATCGGTGGTGGTGGGCGGGCGCACGATCAGCGAGGCATGCTGCAGGTTCAGCAGCTTTTTCAGCTGGGTGAGAAAATGCTTGTTGGTGGACTGCGACGAGGCG
>JBMOPR010000557.1:0-1505 GCA_049323075.1 Pseudomonadota bacterium | reverse complement strand
GGCCCTGGGTGATGGCAATGAAATCTCCGCGGGAAATGCCGGTTTTCACGATCTGCTGGCGCACGATCTTGCCGCCGCCCTGGTCTTTCGGGCGGTCTTCAATCACGAACACTGAATCCCCGTAGGGCGCATACAGAATGGCCGTGGCGGGGATGGCCAGCACCTTTTGCGGATCGGGCAGCACCACGTCCACTTCGACGAACATGCCGGGCAGCAGGCGCTCGCCCGGATTGCGCAGCTGGGCCTGCACCTTCACGTTGCGGGTCGCCTTTTCCACGCTGGGGTTGATGGCAGTAATGGTGCCTTGCAGCTGCAGGTCCGGAAAATCGGCGGAATACACCCGCACGGTGAGGCCGGTTTGCAGCCGCGCCAGATCCCGCTGCGGCAGGGAAAAATTCACCATGATCGGATCGAGCTTCTGCAGGGTGACAATGGGATCACCGTCACGCAGATCCTGGCCGATGCTCACCTGGCGCACGCCCAGTCGCCCTGCAAATGGCGCGCGTATGGATTTCTTCGCCATCTGCGCCTTGACGTTTTCCACTTGAGCTTCACTCTGCTTTGCCTGCGCCGCCGATGTATCGAAGTCCGATGCCGACACGCCGTTCTGCTTGATCATGCGCTGGGCCCGCTGCAGATTGCTTCTGGCCAGCTCGGCCGCTGCCTCGGCAGAACGCAGCGACGTCTGCTCGATGGAAATATCCTGCTGCACCAGCAGGTCGCCTTCCTTCACGGTGGCACCGGGCGTGAAGGCCAGCTTCGTGATCTTGCCCGGCAGTTCTGCCTGCACCACGATACCGTCTTCGGCCTCCACCGTGCCCACTGCGTGCATCAGCGATTCCCACTGCAGTTCCTGCACGCTGGCGTAGGTGACCAGCAGCGCGGGTGGCTGGTAGTTTTCTCCGGCTTTCATCATGGAATCGAACTGCATGAACTTGATGCCGGCCAGCAGGCCGATGGCAGCAGGAATACTCAGCAGCGTGTAGAGGGTGTGCTTTTTCATGCAGACTCCAGAGTCGAAAAAAAAAATCAGCCCGCGCGCGCACCGGGCGACGAACGGACCGACATATTAGCCTGATTTTCTGGAGGATGGCGATGGTGATGGATGCCGGATACTGCGGAAAAATTCACGTACAATGAGAAGGGATTGCGTCGATTTTCGCCCTGCCGATGACAATAACGGCCACCTGCAGGGCGCAATGACGATGATCAGGGCCGCATGAATTCCAGTGCTGTCAGCAGCTCTGTCAGCAGATCCTGTTGGGCCGGCTCGCCGAACAGAAATTCTTCCACTTCCGTGTGTCCTTTCAGAAAATAATCGAGCCACGCGGTGAAATAGCGGCGCGACAGGCGCTGGTGATGGTCAGCGGTGTCGATTACCTTCGGGCAGTCGAACAGCGGGCCGCCGATGGTTTCCGCCAGACTGTTGGCGTCGTTGAAGCTGACATGGTTGCCGCCGTTGATAGTGACCAGCTGCCTGATGGGTGCACCCAGATTGTCATAAT
>JBMOPR010000556.1:0-1508 GCA_049323075.1 Pseudomonadota bacterium | reverse complement strand
ATCCGGTCCGCGTCAGCCTATATTTTTATGACCGGGAAAATGGTATGGATACAGCGTCAGGCCCCAGCCAAAATTCCTTGTTGGAGACGGAAATGGATTTTGCAGCCACCACATTACTGCTTTTCATCGTTCTGGATCCGCTGGGGAACATCCCGCTCTATCTGTCGCAACTGCGTGCCGTGCCGGAACCGCGGCGCCGGTATGTGGCGTTGCGCGAACTGCTGATTGCCTATCTGGTGCTGCTGTTCTTTCTTTTTGCCGGATCGGCTTTCATGAAATTGCTGGCGCTGGATATTGCGTCGGTCCGGATCGCAGGGGGTGTGGTGCTGTTTCTGATCGCCATACGCATGGTGTTCCCTACGCCAGGGGGCCCGTTTGGCGGAGGCGCGACCAGCAGCGAGCCTTTCATTGTCCCCCTGGCGATACCGGCCGTGGCCGGTCCCGCCGCGTTGAGCGTGGTGGTGCTGTTGCGTGAGGCCAATCCCCATGCGACCGTAATGCTGTTAGGAGCAATGTCGGTGGCCTGGCTGGGCAGTGCGCTGATACTGTTCGGCGCGGCACAGCTCCAGCGCGCACTGCGCAACGAGGGCATCCTGGCGATGGAGCGTCTGATGGGGCTGGTGCTGGTCGTGATTGCGGTGCAGATGCTGATCGATGCGCTGCGTTCACTGGGCGCACTTCCTGCCCTGGGACATGGCTAGGATTCCCTCCTCCTGCGCAGGCTATTACCCGGACACCTGATTATTTGAAACTGGAACTTTCTTTATCCCACTCAATGGAGTTTGCCTGATGATTCATAAATTCAAGCTGATGCTGGCCCTGGTCTTGCTGTTGGCCTCTTCCCTGATCCACGCGGCCGTACCCGATGAAACGATCAACCGGATCCTGGATCTGTCGGGCCTGACGGAACAGGTCGGGCAGTTTCCCGGGCTGATCAAGGCCGGCATGGAGCAGGCGAGGCAGCAGGGCGCCAACATATCCGATGCACAGTTCAGTGCCATGGTGAGCAGTGTGGACCGGTCGATTTTGCCTTCAGACACCATTGAGTCGATCAAGGGATCGTTGCGGAAATCCATGACCGAGGCGGAAGCCAGCCAGCTGTTGAGCTGGTATGAGTCCGATCTGGGAAAAGAAATCACCCGCGCCGAGGAAAAGGCATCGTCGCCGGAAGCCTATCAACAGATGATGCAGGGCGCGCAGTCGCTGCTGGCCGATACCGAGCGGGTGAACTTCGCCAAACGGCTCGATGCCCTGGTCGGTGCAACGGATATGGGCTTGCACCTGCAGGAATACAGTGGAATTGCGGTTTATTCCGCAGTGATGGCCATTAATCAGCCCGGGGTTCCACTCAACATTGAACCCTTCAAGGCGCAGATGGAAGCGGCGGGCGCACAGACCCGGGCCGCAATGGAGCAGATGGTCATCATTTCGTATGTGTATGCCTATCAGGGAATCGAAAAAGACAAGCTGGCAAAGTACGAGGAATTTCTCAATTCGCCCGCCGCAAC
>JBMOPR010000555.1:0-1509 GCA_049323075.1 Pseudomonadota bacterium | reverse complement strand
CTGGACCGCGAAACCCGCGCCATGTATGCCGAGAAGAGCGGCGCCTATTACGCCACCTCGCGCCTGTGGGATGACGGCATCATCGAACCGGAACAGACCCGCGACGTGATCGGGTTGTGTCTGGCGGTGGCGGCCACCTTGCCGCCGGAAGAAGGCCGTTCTTACGTTTACCGCATGTGACCGGTTTTGCTGTTGAAGGAATTGAATGATGAGTAGCTATTCGAGTTTCAATACGATCAAGGTTTCTGTGGATGCACGTGGTGTGGCCACGTTGCTGCTGAACCGCCCCGAGCGCCACAACGCGATGAACGATGAACTGATTCGCGAAGTGACCGAAGCCGCCGTGCTGCTGGATGCCGATCCGAAAGTGCGCTGTGTGATTCTCACCGGTACTGGCGAATCGTTCTGTGCCGGCGGTGACCTGAAATGGATGCAGGGCATTCTCAATTCCAGCCGCGCCGAACGCGTCGCTGACAGTGCCAAGCTGGCAAAAATGCTGCGCACCCTGAATGAACTGTCGAAGCCGCTGATCGGCCGCATCAATGGTCAGGCTTACGGGGGTGGCACGGGACTGGTGTCGGTGTGCGATATCGCCATCGCGGCGGACACCGCCAATATGGCACTGACCGAAGTGCGTCTGGGCCTCACACCCGCCAACATCTCCACCTTCGTGGTGGGCAAGATGGGCCGCGCCAACGCCCGTCGCACTTTTCTGAATGCGCGTCCGCTCACGGCAGCCAAAGCGAAGGAAGTGGGGCTGGTGGATGAAGTGGTGCCGGCAGCCGATCTGGATGCCGCAGTGGAAACGGAAGTCGCCTATGTGCTGCAGTGCGGGCCTGGCGCCATCGCCGCCACCAAAAAGCTGATTTTCTATGTCGACAGCCACGACACCGACACCAACCTGATCTATACCGCCAATCTGCTGGCCGACACCTGGGAATCGGCGGAAGGGCAGGAAGGCATCCGCTGCTTCTTCAACAAGGATGTGCCGAGCTGGAGGCAGCCATGAGCGTTACCCATGCAACCGGCGGCATCAAGCGCCTGCTGATCGCCAACCGGGGCGAAATTGCCTGCCGCGTGATTCGCAGCTGCAAGAAACTCGGGATCGAATCGGTGGCCGTATTTTCCGATGCGGATCGTCGTGCCCGTCACGTGCAGCAGGCAGATCTTGCCTGCCATATCGGCGGTTCGGCCGTGGGCGAAAGCTACCTGAATGCGAAAGCCATCATCGACGCCGCGCTGAAAGTGAAAGCCGACGCGATCCATCCCGGTTATGGTTTCCTGTCGGAAAGCACGCAACTGATTTCCCTGTGCAACCAGAACGGCATTATTTTTGTCGGTCCGACGCTGGAAAGCATCGCCGCCATGGGTTCGAAGATCGAAGCCAAGGAGATCGCGCAGGGCCTGGAAATTCCCACAGTGCCGGGCTACAACGGCGAAACCCAGGATGCCGATCGCCTGCAGAAGGAAGCGGAGCGCATTGGCTTCCCCGTGCTGATCAAGGCCAGC
>JBMOPR010000554.1:0-1515 GCA_049323075.1 Pseudomonadota bacterium | reverse complement strand
ATGGTGTCGAGCATGCGTTTTATGTCGGCATCGGTATGGGGAATGTAGGGCATGGGCTCTCTCGCACTCTTGGGCGGTTGTGCAAAATAAAAACCCGGACACTGGGTTCCGGGCTTTGGTCATTCAGCCAGTCTGAAAACGCCGGTTATTCGTCTTCGAGTTTGGCCTGGTATTCATCGGCGGTGAGCAGGGTTTCCAGCTCCGCTTCGTCGGCGATTTCAATCTTGAACAGCCAGCCTTCGCCGTAGCAGTCACCGTTGACTTTTTCCGGCTCGCCTTCCAGCAGATCGTTGATGGCGACGATCTCACCGGAAATGGGCGCGTAGATGTCGGAGGCGGCTTTCACCGATTCCACCACGCCGGCTTCGTCGCCAGCGGCAACGGTCTGGCCCACGTCGGGCAGTTCCACATACACCAGATCCCCCATCGCAGCCTGGGCGTGGTCGGTGATGCCAATGGTGGCAATGCCACCTTCCACGCGTACCCATTCGTGAGAGGCGCGATATTTCAGTTCCGCTGGGATGTCGCTCATGTGATTTCCTCGGGATTGCTACAGCAGTTCAAAATTTGGTTTTGGATTATCGATTCAGGCGTACAGGCTTATGCGTAGACCTTTTTGCCATTGCGGACGAAGGGTGGCCGCACCACGGTGACGTCGTTGAGCTTGCCCCGGATGTCCACCTGCGCGGTGGTACCGGTAGCGGCAGGAACCCGCGCCAGGGCAATAGAATAGCCCAAAGTCGGCGAAAATGTCCCGCTGGTGATCTCGCCCTCGCCGGCGCCGGCCACTACCACTTTCTGGTGACCACGCAGCACGCCGCGCGCTTCCATCACCAGACCCACCAGCTTGCGCGCGACACCTGCAGCCTTCTGCTGTTCCAGCGCCTTGCGACCGATGAAATCGCGGCTGGCCGGCTCCCAGGCGATGGTCCAGCCCATGCCGGCTTCGAGGGGGGAAATGGATTCGTCCATGTCGGAACCGTAAAGATTCATGCCGGCTTCCAGACGCAGGGTGTCGCGGGCGCCGAGGCCACAGGGGCGCACGCCAGCGGCGGTGAGCTGTTCCCAGAAGGCGGGGGCCTGTTCGTTCGGCAGCATGATTTCCAGGCCGTCCTCGCCGGTGTAGCCGGTGCGGGCAATGAACCAGTCGCCTGCTGGCAGGCCCTGAAACACGCCCAGGCCGCGGATCAGGCTGGCGCGGGGTTCGCCCAGCAGTTGCGCCGCTTTTTCGCGGGCCTGCGGGCCCTGCACGGCAATCATGGCGAAATCAGGACGCTCGGTAATGGTGACGTCGAAGCCGGCGGACTGCTGCTTCATCCAGGCCAGATCCTTCTCGCGGGTGGAGCAATTCACCACGACCCGGTACCAGCCTTCCATGTTGTAGACGATCAGGTCGTCGATCACGCCGCCCTTTTCGTTCAGCATGCCGCTGTACAGCGCCTTGCCGGGGCTGGTGAGTTTGGCCACGTCGTTGGCCAGCAGTTTTTGCAGGTAGGCTTTGGCGCCGCTGCCGGT
>JBMOPR010000553.1:0-1519 GCA_049323075.1 Pseudomonadota bacterium | reverse complement strand
GTGAACCCATCCATGGGGGCTGCACAGCGGCATCCATGCCGCTGAGCGTCTGGAATGACGACTCACCAGACCTGCTTTTGACAATAAGACAATAAAAAGAACTACAGAGGGAGCTTTTCACCATGCAACCAACCGAACAGTATGACTACGTTGTCGTCGGTGGTGGCTCGGCCGGCTGCATCGCTGCGGCGCGGCTGGCGGAAGCCAACATCGGCTCGGTGCTGCTGCTGGAGGCAGGCGATCCGGCGGAACACAATCCGGAAACCCTGTCCGCCGACGGCTTCGTGCAGGCGTTTGCCAATGACAATGTCATGCTGGACCGGTTGTCGGCGGCGCAACCCCGCTGTGCCAACCGTCACGTGTATGTGGGCACCGGCACTGGCATGGGTGGCAGCGGCGCGGTCAATGGCATGGTGTACACCCGGGGCGACAAAAAAGATTTCGACCAGTGGCCGAAAGGCTGGCGCTGGAAAGAAGTGGCGCCGGTATTCGACCGCATTGAAGAAATCCTGCGCGTAAAACCCCGCGCCGGTTCCGAGTTCACCGTTACCTGCGTGGACGCGTCGGTACAGGCGGGGCTGGTGCGCAAGGATCTGCTGAACGACGGCGATCTGTGCGGCCACATCGGCTACCAGCTGATGAATTACGACGGCAACAAGCGGCGCAATTCCTACGTGTCCTTTCTGCAGGACAAGCAACTTCCCAATCTGCGCATCATCACCAACACGCGCGTGCAGCGGATTCTGTTTGATGAAAAACAGACGGCGGTGGCGGTGGAATTCAAATCGCCCGGTGGTATTCGCAAGGTCGGTATCCAGCAGGAAATCATTCTGTGCGCTGGCGCGCTGGAAACGCCCAAGCTGCTGATGCTGTCCGGCGTCGGACCGAAAAACCAGGCGCGACAATTCAATATTCCAGTGGTGGCGGATGTGCCGTCCATCGGCCGCAATCTGCAGGACCACCCCAATGTATGCGTGTTCTATCGTGGCAAGCGGGTGCCGGATTCGTTCTATCCGCAGGTGTACGGTTTCGACCGCATGAATCCGGCGTTGCCGCTAGCGGAAAAACAGGCAGATACCTGTTTCGTGTTTTATTCCGCCGCCGCGTCGATCCAGCAATCCATGCAGCGCATGGTGCCGGCGATTCTGCTCAAGCCCGGCGCCTATGCCAAGCGGGGATTGCGCAATGCGGTCAAGCAGCTGGTGAATGCGCTGTTCCTGGTGCCTTTCAGCAAACGGTTTGTGTCCCGGGTGTATGGCATCGTGGTGATTCTGGGCAAACCGTTGTCCCGCGGTGAGTTGACGCTGGCCTCGCCCGATCCGTCCGAACCGGCGCGGGTGAATCCCGGCTATTTTCTGAATTCCGCCGACATGGACACCATGGTGGAAGGCGTATTGCGGGCGCAAAAGATTGCAGCGCAGGGAGCCTTCGCGCGCTGGGGCAACACCGCACTGTCGGCAGCGGCCCGCACCCAGGACCGCGCGGCGATCAGGCAATGGATCAAGGGCGCGGTGATGAC
>JBMOPR010000552.1:0-1520 GCA_049323075.1 Pseudomonadota bacterium | reverse complement strand
GTCGGCATCAACACGGAAAAAGTGGATCGCATGACGTTCGCGCTGGGTTGCGGCATCGCCGGCATCGCGGGCAGCGCCTTCACCATGATCGGTTCCACCGGCCCCACGTCCGGTCAGCTCTATATTGTCGACACCTTCCTGGTCGTCGTGTTCGGCGGCGCATCCAGCCTGCTCGGCACCATCGCATCGGCGTTCACCATTTCGCAGGCACAATCCACCATGGAATTTTTCATGAGCGGTTCCATGTCGAAGGTGCTCACGCTGCTGGTGGTGGTCGGCATCCTGATGCTGCGACCACAAGGCCTGTTCGCACTGAAGATTCGTCGCTAAGCATCCTGGCAACGCAGTAAGGAGAAAACACGATGTCATATCAAGGTTTCAAATCCTACCTCCCGCAACAGGACCTGCTCGGCTTCGCGCTGCTCGCGGTCCTGCTGCTGGTGATTTTTCCGCTGTCGATGGACATTTTCCGCCTCAACCTGGTGGGCAAATATCTCACCTACGCGTTTGTTGCGCTGGGCCTGGTGCTGTGCTGGGGTTACGGCGGTATCCTCAGTCTGGGCCAGGGTGTTTTTTTCGGCCTCGGCGGCTACTGCATGGCGATGTTCCTGAAACTGGAAGCGTCCAATCCGGAAGCCACCAAGATCCAGTCCACGCCGGGCATACCGGATTTCATGGACTGGAATCAACTGACGGAGCTGCCGTTTTTCTGGGAACCGTTCCACAGCCTCACCTTCACGCTGATTGCGGTCGTGCTGGTGCCATCCATCTTCGCCTATTTCATCGGCGTGGCCATGTTCAAACGCCGTGTCGGTGGCGTGTACTTCGCCATCATCACCCAGGCGCTTGCTGCGATCCTCACCATCCTGATCATCGGTCAGCAGGGCTACACCGGCGGCGTCAACGGCATCACCGACCTGCGTACGCTGAAAGGCTGGGACATCCGCTCCGACGAAGCAAAATACATTCTGTACTTCGTCAACGTGGCCATGCTGTTCCTGTGTCTGCTCACGGCGCAATACGTGCGCAAGAGCAAGCTCGGCCGCCTGCTGGTGGCGATGCGGGAACGGGAAGACCGTGTGCGCTTCTCGGGCTACGACGTTTCCAATTTCAAGATCTTCGTGTTCTGCCTCGGCGCCGCATTCTCTGCCATCGGTGGCGCCATGTTCACCCTGCAGGTGGGTTTCATGTCGCCGTCCTTCGTCGGCATCGTGCCGTCCATTGAAATGGTAATTTTCTGCGCCGTCGGCGGTCGCCTGTCACTGCTGGGTGCGGTGTACGGCACGCTGCTGGTGAACTGGGCCAAAACCAGTTTCTCGGAAAGTTTTCCGGAATTGTGGCTGCTCGCCATGGGCGGCTTGTTCATCGCGGTGGTACTGGCTTTCCCCAATGGCCTGGCCGGTTTGTATCAAACCTGGGTGGCGCCGCGCATCGACAAATGGCTCGCCAGCCTGAAAACGCCGCGACCGCTCACCACCAACCCGCTGGAATCCAGGAGCTGAACCATGACCATTTCCAAC
>JBMOPR010000551.1:0-1522 GCA_049323075.1 Pseudomonadota bacterium | reverse complement strand
TCAAGCATGCGGGGAACTGACTTACAGCGCTGATCCACTCAACCTTCCTGCAGCGCCCCCTGCCGTACCCGCTCCCACGTCTGGATTACCTGCTTTCTGGGTTGCCCCCAGCGATACCCACCCAGCGCACCACTTTGCTGGATTACGCGGTGACAGGGGATCAGTACGGCTACCGGATTGGCGCCGATGGCATTGCCCACTGCCCGCGCCGCTTGCGGACAATCCAGGGCCGCTGCCAACTGCGAATAGCTCGCCACAGAACCCGCCGGGATCCGCAGCAACGCCCGCCACACCGCCAGCTGGAAATTGGTGCCTGCCACATGCAGCGGCAACGGTCGCGCGGAATCCGACAGCGTGCCCAGCATCGCATCCACCACTATCCGCGTCGCGGCCTGATCGTGAAGCAAATGCGCCAGCGGCCAGGTCTGCTGCAATTCCTGCATCGCTTTGTCGCCTTCCCCATCTTCCACGAAAACTGCCTGACACACGCCGCGCGCGGTCATCGCCACAAACAGATGGCCGAACGGTGTTTCGTGCAAACCGTGGCGGATCTGCAGATCGCGGCCCCGGCTTTTGTATTCACCGGGCGTCACTGCCTCGATCTGTACAAAATGATCGTGCAGACGGGAGCTGCTGCTGAGCCCCAGCGCATCGCTCACTTCCAGTAGCGGACGCGACTGTTCCAGCAAACGCTTGCCGCGTTCCAGCGTCAGCACCTGCAGAAAACGTTTGGGCGTGGTGCCGGCCCAGCGGCTGAACAGACGCTGGAAATGGAACGGGCTCAGATGGACGTGAGCCGCGATTTCATCCAGGCCGGGCTGCTCTGTCAGCCGTTCCTCGATAAAAGCAATGGCCCGGGCCACACGATCATAGTCGGACATGGTTTCATTCTGCCTCAGGTACGATTAATGGAGACGCCGCCGTCCACCAGCAGCGCCGTACCCGTGGTGAAACTGGAGGCATCCGACGCCAGGTACAACGCCGAGCGGGCGATTTCGTCCGGCGTGGCCAGACGCTTGAGCGCATGCAGGTTCTGCACGAACGCCAGTGCGTCCGGCGTGTCGGCAAACTCCCGTGCCATGGGTGTGTTGGTGCCACCTGGGAGCAGCGCATTGACGCGAATTCCCTGGGTGCCCGCCTCCACCGCCAGCACCTGCACCAGACCGATCAGGCCGGCTTTGCTGGCAGCATAGGCGGCCATGCCCGGCATGCCCACGGTGTAGCCGACAAAGGTGGAGGTGAAGATCAGCGAGCCACCACCCCGCATCGCCAATGCCGGAATCTGATACTTCGCTCCCAGAAAGGCGCTGGTGAGATTCGTGGCCAGCACCTGCTGCCATTCTTCTGTGGCCATTTCCGGCAGCGGTGCGGCCCTGCCCAGAGTGCCGGCATTGTTGAATGCGATATCCAGGCCGCCGAAACAGTCCACCGCCCGTTCCACCAGCGCCCGCGCATGATCTTCATCCGTCACATCGCCTGCCAGTGCGACAGCACGTCCGCCCTCGGCTTCAATCGCCGCCAC
>JBMOPR010000550.1:0-13479 GCA_049323075.1 Pseudomonadota bacterium | reverse complement strand
CTTTTTCGTGCTGCCGGTGGTGCTGTACGCCATCTGGCAACAGCGCGGTGCCGTGCTGGCGCAAGCGCCGCGCTATTCCGCACTGGGTGGGCTGCTGGTGCTGGGTGCGCTGCTGGTCCTGGCCCTGGGGCAGGCCGCGTTCATCGACGTGCTGCAACACCTGGCCGTGTTCGGCCTGCTGCCGGCAATGGTGCTGTTTCTGCTGGGCTGGAAGGTGGTGCGCGTCATCTGGTTTCCCCTGCTGTTCGTGCTGTTCAGTGTGCCGCTGGGGGAAGAACTGATTCCCCAGTTCCAGCAGATCACCGCCGACATCGCCATCGCCCTGCTGCACCTGATCGGTGTGCCCGTGTATCGGGACGGACTCTATATCAGCGTACCCAATGGCCACTTCGTAGTGGCCGAAGCCTGCTCCGGCGTGCGTTTTTTCATTGCCTGCGTGGTGCTGGGCACGGCCTATGCCTATCTCAACTTCGTCTCACGCTGGCGTGCGCTGGCGTTTGCCCTGTTTTCGGTGGTGATGCCGATTATCGCCAACGGCATCCGCGCCTTCGGCATCATTTACATTGGCCACGCCACCAACATGAAGCACGCGGCCGGGGCCGACCACCTGGTGTATGGCTGGTTCTTCTTCGCGGTGGTGGTGGTGTTGCTGCTGGTGACAGGGCACTTCTTTTCCGACGGCCATCGTCCGTGGCAGAACCGGATCGCAAAGATTGACCCCGGCTGGCGGCGCCATGCCACCCGCACCACCCTGCTGCTGGCCGCCGCCCCCCTGCTGCTGGCGCTGACCCTGAGACTGGTGCAGGACCAGTACACGGAAACCGCCTTCGACCTGGACAGTGCTGGACTGAACAGCGTCAGCAAGGAACAGGCACAGGGTCAGGACTGGACGCCCCGCCTGGACACCGCCGACGAATTCCGCCTGGGGCGTGATGCCGCCAGCGGCGCCCAGCTGTTCCAGGCCCTCTACCGGCACAACGAAGCAGGGCGGGAATTGGTGAGTTGGGCCAACCGCGTTTATGATATTGATCAGTGGTCACTCAAGGAGCAGACCACCCAGACGGTGGATGGTCTCGGTGCCGTCACCGTGCTGGACCTCACCTCGCTGCGCAATCGTCAGCGGCTGGTGGCTTACTGGTATGTAGTACCTAACAGGATTAGCAGCAGCCAGACCCGGATCAAGCTGCAGCAGGCCATCAACACGTTGCTGCTGCAGCCTTCCGGTGGCGGGCTGGTCGCCGTTAGCCTGGATTATCGCGGCAACACTGAAACGGCTCACGCGCAACTGCAACAGGTGCTGGACAACAATGCACGGCACCTGTCCGGCCTGCTCCAACCCGGTCAACCAACATCTGAGTGATTCAGGGGCCAACGCCCTTACGGAGACCCCACCATGCAACACGCCATGACCATCGACGTGGAAGACTACTTCCAGGTATCGGCCTTTGAAAACCTGGTCAAGCCCAAGGACTGGGACAGCATGACACCCCGCGTCGAGGCCAACACCGACAAGCTGTTGCAACTGTTCGCGGACCACAACACCACCGCCACCTTTTTCACCCTGGGCTGGATTGCCCAGCGCTTCCCCGCCATGATCCGGCGCATTGTCGCCCAGGGCCACGAACTGGCCAGCCACGGCACCCTGCACCAGCGCGCCAGCGCGCAGACGCGGGAGGAATTCAAGGCGGACGTGGGAGATGCCAAGCGGCTGCTGGAGGATCTGTCGGGAAAGCCTATCGTCGGTTACCGCGCACCGAGTTTTTCCTTCACCAAAAACAATCTGTGGGCCTATGAGGTGCTGGCGGAGGAAGGCTACCGCTACAGTTCCAGCGTGTACCCGGTAGTGCACGATCATTACGGCATTCCGGATGCGCCGCGCTTTCGCTACCACACCGATTCCGGCATCGACGAAATTCCGCTGAGCACGCTGCCGCTGTTCGGGCGCAACCTGCCGATCTCTGGCGGCGGCTATTTCCGGCTGTACCCGTATGCGCTGACGCGCTGGGCGGTGAACCGTTTCAGCAGCAAGGAAACCCAGCCCTATATTTTTTATATGCACCCGTGGGAAGTGGACCCGAACCAGCCGCGCATGCAGGGCGCTTCGGCGAAAAGCCGGTTCCGGCATTATCTGAACCTGAAACGGGTGGAAGCACGCCTGACCCACCTGCTGGATGATTTCGAGTGGTCGTCGATGGCGAAGTTGTACGGCTACAGTTGAAGGCCGAAACAAACAAAGCCCACTTGAACTTCAAATCTGGACACGAACTGGGCGTCCCCCCGTGAACCCCTCCCTGGGGGCTGCTCCGCGGCCCTTCGGGGCCAGCCACTCACGAATACGTTCGTGGCGTTCGCAGGGGAAAAGCGGTGCTTTTCTTTTTCCTGGCTCACCCATGCCGCAGAGCGTCCAGATTTGGAGTTCAAGTGGGCTTCATTTGTTTCTTTTTTTCACGACCTTCGCCGGATTCCCCACTACGATTGAATAGTCCTCCACATCATCGGTGACGACCGAACCGGCGCCGATGATGCACTTCTTGCCAACATTGGCCATGATCAGTGCACCGTTACCAATCCAGGTGTCCTCGCCTATCACTACCTTCTCGAACTGGCCGCCCTGATCGCGGATCGGCGTGTCCAGATCGGTGAAGCTGTGCTGCTTCTTGCCACTCATGATGTGCACGGCGCTGCCCAGCAGGCAGTTTTTTTCGATCCGGCATTTACCGATGTTGCACTGCGGGCCGATATACACGCCGGCTTCAATTTCCGTGTCCTGGTGCGACAGCAACACGCCGAACGATACCAGGCTGTCCCTGTCGCAATTCGTGATGATGAAACGCAGCGCCGCCTTGCGGAAATAATTGCCCAGCTGGCCCGGAATCAGGCTGAGAAACTGGGAATAACCGGCCGTGAGACTGTCGCGGTTGCCGATCAGCGCCAACAACTGGAAAGACAAAAACACCGGGCTGGCCAGCACGACGAACAACAGATAAATCGCATTTTTTACGTGAGTGCGCACAGCAAATTACCCCGCCGCTTTCCGCGTGGACAGAATGGATTCCAGCGCCGCCAGCTTGCCATTCCAGGAATATTCGCGCTGCATGAGATCGTGGGCATTGCGGCCGATGCGCGCGGCCTCTTCCGGATGCGTCATGACCCAGTCGATTTGCGCCAGCGTCTGTTCCAGCGTGTCTGCCACCAGCACGTGCTCGCCGGGTTTGCAGTTGATCCCCTCGCAACCCATCGCGGTAGTGATGGTGGGCAACGCGCAACCGAACGCCTGCAGCACCTTGTTCTGCACGCCGCGCGCCAGCCGGAACGGTGCGATAAAAATATGCGCCTTGTCGAAATATTCACGGATGTCATCGACAAATCCGGTGACGACGATACCGGGAAACCGGCTCAGCGCTTTCACCTTGGGCGACGGATTCATGCCGGCAATAAAAAACTGTGCGTCCGGGTATCTGGCCCGCACCTGTTCCCAGGCGCCCTCGACAAACCAGACCACTGCATCCTCGTTGGGCAGGTAATCCATTACGCCGGTAAACAGGAAATTCGGGCCCTGCTGCGGCTTGGGTCCGGCGGCGGGGCGGAAGGTTTCGGTGTCCATGCCGTTGGCCACCACATGCACCCGGCCCAGCTCCGGATTGTTCTGCTTGAACAGGTCCACTTCATTCTGCGAGATGAACAGGCAGGCATCGAAGGCCTGGTGGATTTTCTGTTCATAGCGCGCGATCAGTTTCGCCTCGCGACCATAGACCAGGGTCATGGGGAAGGATTTCAGCTTCTGATACTGCCGCCACTTGTCCGAGTCCAGGTCCATGAAATCCATCACCAGCGCGGGACGCTGGTTGCCGGCACGGCGCAAGGGCTCCGAACGAAACACATATTCCGCCATGCTGGAACTGGTGCAGACAATGGCGTCCACCTTCTGTGCTGCCAGCAACTGGTCAAGCTGACGCTGCAACGCCGGTGAATAAAAATGGCTGACACTGAGCGCCTGACCGGTCAAAAGTCCCCGCAGGTAGGACAGCGGGCCAGGTTGCGGCGCGTGGAAGGTCTGTTGGCAATAGTCTTGCTTCAGACTGGCCATGTGCCGGATGTCCTCCTCGCCTGCCACCGGCGCCAGTACCTGGATGCGATGGCCCCGCTGCGCCAGAAACTTGATCTGGTGAAAGGTGCGAATCTTTTCACCCTTGTTGGGGGGGAAGGGAACCCGGTGGGATAGGAATACGATGTCCATGCAGGGCCAGGGTGGTGGATGAAAGTCCGGGGTAGTTTGCCAACTTCAACCCGACATTAAAAGCATAGTACTGCCGGAACCCCTGCTTCAATGCGCGCATTTGCTTTAATATAAGCACCCGGCAAAATCCCCCAGGCTCACCCACATGACCGAAGGCCCGACGACGCAGACCATGAAGTTTGTCCCGATCACACTGCAGGAACGACAGGGAATCCACCGGACGGCCGAGCCGCTGCGCGTGGGCGTGCCGCTGGCGGAAGGCGTTGTGGCCAGCGCCGGTCACCTGCAATTGCAGGATGAGGACGGCAGCGCCATTCCGGCGGACATTCAGGTCACTGCCCGCTGGGCCGACAGCAGCCTGCGCTGGTGCCTGCTGGATTTCAGTGCGTCGGTGCCCGCCCTGGGTGTCAAAAAACTGCAACTTGCCGTTCTGGAAGCGGCGTCAGCCGCAGCACCGCCAGCTGCATTGAGCCTGCAGGAACAGGATGGCGGTTTCGTCGTCGCCACCGGTGCAGCCCGATTCCGGATTGCGGCCAGCCAACCGGCTCTCAGTCTGTTGACTGCAAGCGGCGATGGCATCGCACTCCACTTTCCACAGCTGAATTGGCCGCAGCTGATCACGGCCAATGGTGACAGCTGCACCGTGCAGGTCGAACAAACGGACGTTTCCGCACGGCAGGCCCAGGCAAGGCTGTCCGTATCGCAACAGGGAGTTTTCGCGGCACCTGCACAGGCACCAGCCAACGAACCCTTCTGCCGCTTCGAATCCCGCTTCACCTTTTTTGCCAACAGCACCCGCGTACACTGGGAATTCACGCTGCACAATCCGCGCGCCGCGCTGCATCCGGGTGGTCTGTGGGATCTGGGTGATCCGGGCTCGGTGTTTTTCCGCCAGCTGAGCGCCGGCATTCACCTGCCGTCACCGGGTTCGACGCACTACCAGCTGGAAGCATGCCAGGACTGGACTACCGCAATGGCCAACGCCGAATTACTGCAGGCCTCCAGCGGCGGCGAACACTGGGACAGCCGCAACCACGTCAACCACCAGGGCCAGGTGACGCTGCCCTTTCGCGGTTATCGCTTCGGTGACGGCGTTCGCGAGCAGTCCGGCTTGCGTGCCAGCCCGCTGGTGTTCAGCAGCGCCGGCGTGAGCCTTCATCCGGTCCAGTTCTGGCAGAATTTTCCCAAGGCCATCACGGCAACGCCGGAATCCATCAAGCTGCAATTATTTCCGGAACAGGTCGGCGATCTGTTTGAATTGCAGGGCGGCGAGAAGAAAACCCACAGCGTGTTGCTTGATTTCAGTATCGAGCGCGATGCCCTGGCGGGCGCCCGTGCGCCGCTGGTTGCAGCACTTGCGGCAGACTACATTGCCAGCACCGGTTGCATCCAGCATTTCGCCGCGCAGCCAGAACCGCTCGACGAACTGATCGCCACCGGGCTTGATCCGGCGCGCGGGTTTTCCGCCAAGCGGGAAATCATCGACGAATACGGCTGGCGTCATTTCGGCGATATTTTCGCGGATCATGAAAGCCTGTACCTGAAGAACGGCGAGCTGTTCATATCGCACTACAACAACCAGTACGATCCACTGTATGGCTTCATCCGGCAATTCCTGCACACCGGCAATCCTGCCTGGATGGAGCTGGCGAACGATCTGGCCCGTCATGTCACCGACATCGACATCTACCACACGCAAGCAGATCGCGCCGAATATAACGGTGGGCTGTTCTGGCACACCGATCACTATGTGGATGCGTTCACCGCGTCGCATCGCACCTACTCGCGCCAGCAGAAACCCAATGGCGTGGACGTGACCGGTGGCGGCGGTCCCGGCGGCCAGCATTGCTACAGTCACGGCCTGCTGCTGCATTATTTTCTCACTGGAGCGGAGTCTTCCCGCGCCGCCGTGCTGGAACTTGCCCGGTGGATCGGCCATTTTTATGATGGCACCGGCACGCTGGTGGAACAGCTGATTCGGGTTAAAAGCCAGACGTTGCCGCGCCTCAGATCCGCAGGCAGCGACGGCGTACTGAATCACCGCTATCCGCTGGATCGTGGCGTCGGCAATTACATCAACGCCGTGCTCGACACCTACGCCATCACCGCTGATCCAGCACACCTGCAGCAGGCCGAACGCATCATCCGCGGCACCGTGCATCCGCAGGACCGCATCGCCGACCGCCACTTCGACGACATCGAAGGCACCTGGTTTCACACCGTATTTTTCCAGGCCGTGATCCGTTTCCTCACCGTGAAACAGCAGCAGCACCAGACTGATGACACCGGCTATCGTTACGCCCTGAGTTCACTGCTGCATTACGCGCAGTGGATGGCGGACGCGGATTCACCCTACCTGCACCATGCGGAAAAGCTCGATTACCCCAATGACACCTGGACCGCGCAGGACATTCGCAAGGCCAATATCCTGTACTTCGCCAGCCGCCACGCGCCGCAGCCGGAACAACGCCAGAAAATGCGGGAACGGGCGGACTATTTTTACCAGTACGTATGCCAGCAACTCGCGGCCAGCGACACGCTGCATTTTGCCCGCATACTGGCGCTGCTGATGCAGAACCACGGGCCACACGGTTATTACCATTCGCTGCCGCCGCCAGATGCCACCTTTATCAATGCGAAAACAGAGGGCAGCCCCTACGCCACCCGCAGCGACCTGCTGCGACAAGCGGTGCTGGAAACCCTGCGCGCGCTGCTGCGCCTGTCACCGAAAAGGGAACTGGGCTGGCTGCGATTCCGCAGCGGACTGTTCCAGAAGATCTACACTCGTCTTTACGGCCATCATTAACGGAATCCCTTATGTGCGGCATTGCAGGCTTTGTTCGCTTCCAACACCTTACCGGTGACATCGACACCCTGAAGGCCATGGGGAACGCCATTTTCCACCGCGGCCCCGATGCCGGCGGCGAATACATCGATGACGGCGTGGGTCTGTGCCACCGCCGCCTCGCCATCATCGACCTGTCTCCCGCCGGTGTGCAGCCGATGCACTCCGTCAACGACCGCTATGTCATCGTCTTCAACGGCGAGATCTACAACTTCCAGGAACTGCGCGAGGATCTGATCGCGAAGGGCTACCCGTTCCGCTCCCGGTCCGACACGGAAGTGCTGCTGGCACTGTACCAGCATGAAGGCGAAGCCCTGGTGGAGAAGATCAACGGCATGTTTGCGTTTGCCCTGTGGGACAAGCAGGAGCAGGTGCTGTTTATCGCCCGCGACCGCCTCGGCAAAAAGCCACTGTATTTCTACCAGCACGAAGGCTATTTCATTTTCGGCTCTGAACTGAAAGCGATCCTGCCACTGCCGATGGTGAAACGCGACCTGCGCCCCGATGCCATCTACGACTTCTTCACCTACCAGTACGTGCCCGATCCCAAAACCATTTTTACTCATATCCACAAACTGGAACCGG
Source organism: Pseudomonadota bacterium (assembly GCA_049323075.1). Lineage (GTDB taxonomy): Bacteria > Pseudomonadota > Gammaproteobacteria > Pseudomonadales > Ketobacteraceae > Ch67. The sequence goes on along the minus strand of JBMOPR010000550.1, from coordinate 5,812 downwards.
CCCATACGCTGACCATCACCCGTAACGGAATCCGCAAGCGGCAGTACTGGGATGTGTCATTCAAAAATCAGCAGCAGCGCGATACCGACGCCATCGCCGACGACCTGCTGGGCATCATCAACCACTGCGTGAAAAGCCGCATGGTGAGCGATGTGCCGCTGGGTGCCTTCCTCAGCGGCGGCGTCGATTCCAGTGGGGTGGTGGGCCTTATGGCGCAGAACAGCGACAAGCCGGTGACCACATGTTCCATCGGTTTCGATTCGGAAAAATTCGACGAAGTGAAATACGCGGCAGAAATCGCCCGCCAGTTCAAGACCGACCACCACGAATTCACCGTCAAGGAAAACGTCGAAAATAATCTGGAGAAAATCGCCGCGTTTTTTGATGAGCCCTTTGCCGATCCCTCGCTGGTGCCGACGTACTTTGTGTCGCAACTGGCGCGACAGCAGGTCACCGTGGCCCTGGCCGGCGACGGCGGCGACGAAAGCTTCGCCGGTTACAGCAAATATGCGGTGGATGCCGTGGAAAATCGCCTGCGCAATCTGTTCCCGGCCTTCCTGCGGCACTCACTGTTTCCCGGATTGGCGAAGCTGTTTTCCAAAAGCCATGCCACCGTCGCCCGCAAGGCCACCACGCTGCTCACCACCCTGAGCCACGATCCGGGCTACGGGTTTTTCATGTCCAATTCGTTCTTCAGCGACGAGCTCTGGCGCCGTGTCGTGCGCGATGATTTCAGCCGCACTCTCGGTTCTTACCATCCCTCCAGTCTCTCGCTGCAGCACTACGAAAATGCGCCGGCAAATGATCACCTGTCCCGCATCCTTTACACTGACATCAAGACCTACCTGCCCGGCGATATTCTGGTAAAGGCAGACCGCATGAGCATGGCCAATTCACTGGAAGTGCGCGCACCACTGCTGGATTACACCCTGGTGGAATACGCGGCCTCGATCCCCTCAGCACTGAAACTGAACGGCAACGACAAGAAATTCATCCTGAAAAAAGCCTTCAGCAAACTGCTCAGCCACGACACCCTGTATCGCAAGAAAATGGGCTTCTCGGTGCCGCTGGCAGAATGGCTGCGCCAAACCCTGCGGGCAAAAGCGGAAAAACTGCTGTTCAAATCGCAGCACGGCCTGCCCGACTATTTCAAAATGGATCAGGTGCAGGCCATCTGGAACGATCACCAGCAAGGCAAGCGTGACTACTCCAGCGAACTCTGGAGCATGCTGATGTTCCAGCTGTGGTACGACCGCTACGTCACCGGCGCGACAGCCTGAACCGTCCTACCTTTTTTATTGGAAACGCCATGCCACCCAAGCACATCCTGCACATCACCTACGACATGAACATCGGCGGCACCGAGCAGGTGATCCGCAACTTGGTGGAAGGCCTGGACAAAAGCCGCTACAAATCCTCCATCCTGTGCATCGACGGCCAGATCGGCCCCTGGGGTCAGGAACTGCAGAAAAAGGGCTTTCCGCATTTCTGCCTGCAACGCAAACCGGGCTTCGATCTGCAACTGATCCGTGACATTCACCAGCTGATCCAGCGGGAAAGCGTCGACATCGTTCATTGCCACCAGTACACGCCCTACACTTACGGCTGGTTCGGCTCGCTCTTCACCGGCAAGCCCGTCATTTTTACCGAACATGGCCGCTTCTATCCGGATGTCAGCAGCCCCAAACGTCGCCTGATCAACCCCATCCTGCAAATGCGCACGGCGGCAATCACCGCCATCTCTACAGCCACCAAACAGGCGCTGGTGGATTACGAGAATCTTGCTGCCAACCGCATCGACGTGATTTATAACGGCATCGCCGACACTCGCGTCGCGGCGTCAGACGAGTTAAAAATCAAACTGGGATTGCAGGACGGCGACATCGTACTGGGCACCATATCCCGGCTCGACCCGATCAAGAATCAAAGCATGATGCTGAAGGCATTCAAACGCGTCCGCACAAGCATGCCACAGCTGAAGCTGCTGATGATCGGCGACGGCCCGCTGCGCGAGGAACTGAAAGCACTGACCCGGGAACTGGGCCTGGACGACAGCGTGATTTTCACCGGCTTCCAGCCCAATCCGCAGGCGTATCTGGCGCTGATGGATATTTTCCTGCTGCCGTCATTGAGCGAAGGCACGTCCATGACGTTGCTGGAGGCCATGAGTTTCGGCAAGCCGTCCATTGCCACCGCCGTGGGCGGCACGCCGGAAATTTTGCAGCACGGCAAAACAGGTCTGCTGACGGCCAACAAGGATGAGGACGGTCTGACGAATGCGATGAAACAGCTGTGTGAATCAGAGGAATTGCGGCGCCAGTTCGGAGCCAATGCGCGGGCGGTTTACGAGCAGCGCTATACGCTGAGCGCGATGACTAAAGAATATGAACAACTGTATGAGCGACTGCTTGTTTAGCGAATCAGGGCGGCACCACACACGAGCTGTCGCATATCACCAAACGCATCCTGAAGTTACGCGGCTTGTCCGCGTCGCATCAGCATACTCATTATCCTGGCCAGAACACCTTGCACATACGGCCACGCCTTGTTGTTCCCCAACCTGAGCCCAATCAGCCACACCGGCACCATCACCGACCCCATGATCAGCAGCGCCAGCCACGAATTCATCGCCTCAAAATCGATCTGAAGTGTCATCAATTTCAGCACGATCCAGCACGCCGCAGCCAACAGCAGATTGGGCACGAATGCCAGCAACAGTCGCATCACGCTCAAGCCCAGCGCAACCTTCATCAACCAGGTTGCCACCAGAAGATCAACCACACCCGACAGCACAAAGCCCCAGGCCACCGCATCGAGCCCATAAGGCACCGTGACGATGATCAGCGCAACTTTGGCAGCGAATGACAAGATCTCCTTGATCAGCACCAGCCGCTCCTTGCCTACCGCCAGCAAAGCTGGGGTGGCAAAGCAATGCACCGACCGCAGCATTTCCCACAATGCCAGAATCGATGCAACCTCCACCGAAATCTTCCACTGGTCGCCAAAAAGCGCCGTGATCATGGAATATGCTGCCAGATGCACCACGGCGAACAGCGGCAGCGAAAATGCGCCGATCAGCACAATCGCATTCAGATAGGCTTCCGGCACGGATCCGCCAGCGCGCCGCACCTGCGCCAAATGCGGCAATGCCACCGGCCCCACCGCCTGCACCAGCGAACTATGCAGGAACAACACCAGCCCCAAGCCGCGCGAATATAGGCCAACATCCTTCATGGACGCCAGCCGCCCCAGCACCAGATCACTGGCATTTTGCGAGGTCGATTCCAGAAACTTGCTGACACTGATCTGTACACCCACGTGAAAAATATGCAGCAGATTTCGAAAGGTTGGCAGCCAGGGCGTACCTGGCGGACGGAAATAGGTAATGGCCAGAAACTCTGCGACCACACCGGCCAGCGCACCATACGCCAGTCCGTAATAGCCGTAGTCCATCAACACCAGACCAATTGAAACCAGGTTCCGGATCAGGCTACCGAACAGATCGATCTTCAGGATGATGTCAAATTTCATCTCCCGCGCCAGCAATGCAACCGGAACACTGGAATAGGGCGCAAGAAAAAATGGCAAGGTAATGATCCAGAGAATATTGCGCAGATCTGCCACACCATAAAACTCGGCGATCCAGCCCGCGGTTCCGATCAGCAGCAGCGCCAATCCCCAGGACATGATGATCATGACTCCCAGCACCGCAGTTATCTTCTGGCGGTCAACGGCCTTTTCCCGCACCAGAAATTCGCTGACGCCGAATGAACGGATTTCAATTGCCAGAAACGCAATGGAGGTAGCCACCGCGAACACACCGATCTGATCCGGCGTCAGCAGGCGCGCCAACACAGCTACTGAAATAAAGCTGATGATCTGCAACGAATACTGGTTCAGCACCGAATACAGAATGGCTTTGCGGATTTCACTCATCGCTGAGCAACCGCCAGGACAGGAAAACAAACAGCAAGGCGAGAAAGCACCGAAATTGACTCATCGACGAGGGGTGAAGTCTTTCTCGGCAGAACCAGCATCCACCCGGTAGCGGTCGCACCCCTCAAAAGGGAACCACTGGCTCGAACACTACGACCATTGCCAACCAGCCGGAATGCTGAACAAACTTGAACCGGATCAGGGATATCAGGTATTTGACGAATGACTTGAGCAGACGCTCCCAGCGCCGCAACGCCCACGGCGCCTGTGTACAGGCCAGAACCGAGCAGCGCAGTGCAAACAGGAAGTCCCCTTCTTCTTCAGCAATCTGCGAGCAGATGCCGTACGACTGCGCCTTGGCGGACGGCTTCAAATGGCCCAGTGACTCCGCAGGCCCACCCACGCCAAATACGGTTTCAATTACCTTCATGTGATTGGGCAAAGTCTTGCGCGTACTGCGCGATGCAGATGAAGAGTGCACCCGATATCGCACCAGCGGCTCGTTCACATAGCAGATCTCGTGAGCACTGGCGAGCCGGATCCAGAACTCCCAGTCCTCGATAGACTGCAGTGACTCACTGAAACCACCGGCATCCAGAAACACCTGCCGCAGCACCATCACCGAGGAGGTTCCCACAAAATTATTGCAAATCAGCTGCTCCAGGACCTGACCCTGGTATTTCTCGGTCAGGTCACTGTCCTGCTTGCCATCGTTGACGCCACCCAGAAACATCGAATTTGTATAAGACCATACGCGATCCCCACAGGCCGCCAGCTGACGCTCAACCTTGTCGACACTCCAGAGGTCATCGGCATCCAGGAACGCGATCCACTTGCCCTGGGCTTCGCGCACACCCAGGTTACGCGCGGCCGCCGCGCCACTGTTCTTTTGCCTGACAACCCGGATACGATGGCGGTACTTTTCCAGAATCTGGGCCGACCGGTCCTTCGAACCGTCGTCGACCGCTATGATCTCAATATGCGGGTAGGTCTGGGCCAATACGCTTGCCAGCGTCTCTTCCAGATGCGCCTCGGCGTTGAACACAGGTATAACAACGCTTACCAGATCCCAATCAGTTTTTTGCATTCAAATTCCCATGCGGACAATGGCCCACTCCCCAGACAGCAGTCACAATGCCGATCATGGGTATCCCGTGGCGAAGACCGTGTTGCTGGCCCCATAAACAAAAGTACACGACACTACTGAATTGGCAACATCGGCACCCTGCACGCGCAATCCCGAGACATTAACTCGCGGGGAAACCGGGTGTAACAGGTTTATAGTAAAACTCATTCCATTATTGACTGTCCAGCGATCATTTTGTGATCATTTACAATACGTCTCCGGCAGGTTTCGCCAGCCGCATCCACCGTCAAAGAGTTGGATATGCTTATGGTGCAGCGCCATGAAACTTAGTAAATTAGTCTCGCTAAACTGGCTCTTTCCCGGCCACCTGCGCTCACCATTTTCACTTGCTTGACCGCCAATGCTTCTGGACGCAGGGAAGAAGCCAACCAATACTGATTTACCGGCTTCCATCGCCCGCCCCTAACGTTATTCGTTTTTCGGCAATCCGCCCCAATCCGACGTATACGCCGTAGAGGATAGGCGGAATTCCTATAACCACCGGGCAGAAGAGACGTAGATCACACGCGCGAGCAATTATTTAATGGGCGCGACGGAACTTGAAAGGCGGATATGAATATAATGTTGGCACTTCGTTTTTGGTCATAAAAAGGCTGGTGAATGCAGGAACCCGCATCGGATCTGGTAAGCGTTGTCATACCTGTGTACAACGCCGAAAAGTACCTTGAAGAGACGCTGGCAAGCGTATTGGCCCAGACCTACCCGCATATTGAGATCATAGCGGTCGAC
>JBMOPR010000549.1:0-1528 GCA_049323075.1 Pseudomonadota bacterium | reverse complement strand
TGCAGTTCGCGCTGATCGATCTGTTCCAGAATGTCATCCAGCACACGCCCAATCAAAGAGGTGTTGCGGATCATCGCGATGCGCGGCCACACGCTGCGCTTGCCTGCCAGTACCAGCTGTTCGATTTCCCCTTCCTGAAAGAAATGCAGGATCTGCCGCAGGTGAAAATCCTGCATGTCCAGAATCATGTTGATGTCGCCGGTGTATTTCTGGTCCAGCACGGCGTGGGTCATGAGAAAAGCGGGGCTGAAAATGTCGATGCCGAACCGCGATGAATAACTTTCCGCAATGTGCAGAAAATCCTTCATCAACTTGATGCCCAGTTCAGACGCGATGCTGGCGATACCCTTGCTGTGGCGCAGTTTGGGATCTTTCACGAATGGTGCCGCCAGCGGGTTGATCATGCTCACCAGGTAGTGGTTGACACCGAACAGTCGCGCCAGTCTTTTGGCGGGCAGATCCTGCGAGGTGGAGCCGTCCACCCATTTGCGCGATGACAGGTAAGGTTTGGGCCGGCCGTCGCTGCCTTTGGCGTACAGGGTAACCGGCGGAAACACGCCGGGGATGCTGCTGGATGCGTCGATGGCGCTGCGGATATACACGTTGGGCGAGGTGATCGCATTCATCAGGCGCGAATTCTGGTATTTCTCCGCCGGTGCGATGGACACGCTGATGTAGCGGCCGGTGAGTTCGTAGGCTTCCTGGAATGTCATGCGGGAATCGAAGCCGTCCAGTGCCTGGTCTTTCACCTGCAGCGGTGGAATGGCGCCGTTGCGCTGCAGCAGGACGTCCAGCGGTGACACGTCGGGCACATCGTAGCGGTGGCGATCGAAAAAGCCGTCCTTGAGTTCGGCATCGGTGTGCGTACCCAGTAGCGCGCAGACCCAGGAACCGGCGCTGGAACCGGACAGAACGTTGGGCAGCAGATTTTCGTCGATCAGCGTCTGCACCACGCCGTGGTGAAAATAGATCAGGCCAGCACCACCGCTCAGCATCAGCGCGGACCGTCCATAGCAGTGGCTGGCACGGCGGAAGAAATCGATTTTTTCCGGCAGGGATATTTTGCTTTCGTCGGCGGCGGCAATGAAGCGCAGCGCTTCTACCGTCGTGGTGACGAAATCGTCGATCAGGTATTTGGCGCCGGCCCAGGATTGTGCGTACAGAATCGGGCGTCCCATGCCCGCCATGTTGCCATGCAGGCCTTCGTTCAGCGCGTAGAGCAATTCGCTGTGATTTTCAGCGTCCAGCAATTGCCGCAATTTGTCATGACGGATGCGGATCTCGGCAAAATCGTACAGCATGGTCTCATCGCGCTGCTTCCACTTTTCTTTTCCTGACAGCTGATCGTGCTGTCGGGCCAGGTGTTCCCAGTCCCGGTAATGTGGAGCGGATTCCATCTGCAATTCCAGCTTGCGCAGCTGAGTGAATGCACTGTTGATTCCAAGGACCATCGTTTTCCCCCTGCCAACGACGTCTTGCACGATTGCATTTTCGTTGTAGCAGAAAGGTAAGGGGATTGAACAGGGCA
>JBMOPR010000548.1:0-1530 GCA_049323075.1 Pseudomonadota bacterium | reverse complement strand
CGAAAATGCGGCCGGAGTATTCGCCCGCCATGCCCACCAGCCGGGGCGTTTGCGCCGGGCCGAGATTGAACAGGCGCGTCATTTCTGCTTCCAGGTCCACTTCACCGGGCCGGAGCAGCACAGTACCCACCGGGCCTTCATCCGAGGTTTCCCACCAGGCCCGTTCGGGTTTGTCGGCATCGGCAGGCTTCGTTTCGCCCGCCGGTTTTTTTTCGTCGGCCGGTTTCTTGTCACCAGCCAGATCGGACACCACCGCTTTTGGTGCTGGCGAGGGAAGATCAACGGCTACAGGCTTTTCCGCCGGGAGGGGCTTTTCCACCGGCGCAGGGGCTGCTTCCGGTATATGCAGACGGGTGGCCTCGGGATCGAATGCGGGTGCCTGCTGCGACCGGATGCTGACGCTGTATTTGTGCATGTAAAAGTGCAGGATGTCGCCATGACGGGCGACAAATTTCGGCAACCGCTGGCCATTCAGGAAGGTGCCGTTGGAAGAACCCAGATCCTCCACTTCCAGCCCGTCGGAAAGCGGTTTCAGCTGGGCGTGACGGCGGGAGATCTGGTCGTCGTCAATCATCAATCCCGCGTCCTTGCTGCGCCCCACGGTGGTGGATTCGCTGATCAGGAATTCCTTGCCGTCCTCGGCGATGAGTGTGACGCCTATCGGTTCGATATGCAGGCGTGTGGCATTGTCATCGGTCATTGCGGTTTTCCTGTGAGTCAATCACGTAATGCATGGTACTTCACTCCGGCCGCAGCAGCTTGATGGCCAGTAGCACCACCAGCGCCAGCACGGAACCCAGAACACCCCAGATGGCCGGGTGCAGCGGCCGGCGCTGGGAAATGCCCTCCGGCGCGGCCGCGGGCGCCGCGATCAGCGCAACGCTGACATTGTCGCGTCCACCGGCTTCCAGCGCTGCCTGCAGCAAAGCCTGGCTGGCAGCGTCCAGATCATTGTGCTGCTGCAAGAGGGCGGCGATGGTGTCGTCTTCCAGTTCGTCGGTCAGGCCGTCGCTGCACAACAGCAACCAGTCGCCTTTTTCCCAGGTTTCAATCTTGTAACCAATTTCCAGCCCGTCGCCAGACGTAGTACCCAGACAGGAACTGATCACATGCTGGTGCGGATGGGTGCGGGCCTGCTCGTCGGAAATCAGCCCGGCCCGGAGCATCCGCGCCACGATGGAATGATCCTCACTGAGCTGTTGCAGCCGGCCTTTGCGCCAGCGGTAAATGCGGCTGTCGCCGCTCCAGGCCAGTTCGTACTCGTGCCCCTGCTGGTAGATCACCACGACAGTGGTGCCAAGGCCGCGCAAGGCAGGCTGCTGTTCGCCGCGTGCCAGAATTTTGCGATGGGCCACCCGCAGGGCATCCTGCAGCGATTTGCCGTCGGCGACAGCGGCGGGAATTTCCTCACAGGCAATGGCGCTGGCGATCTCGCCGCCCTGGTGCCCACCCATGCCATCCGCCAGCACCCACAGGCCCTGGCCGTCGTCCATGTGAATACTGTCCTGGTTTTGTGGGCGCTTGCGGCCA
>JBMOPR010000547.1:12665-13585 GCA_049323075.1 Pseudomonadota bacterium | reverse complement strand
GCCCATGATCACATTGACTTTCGCAAACGCGGCGTCGAAATCGTTCTTGATCAGGCGGCGCACTTTCTGCGCTTTCAGGTAATAGGCATCGTAGTAACCGGCGGACAGCGCGTAGGTGCCGATCAGAATCCGCCGCTTCACTTCGTCGCCAAAGCCTTCGGCGCGGCTGCGCTTGTACAGGTCTTCCAGATTGTCCGGCGATTTGCAGCGGTAGCCGAAACGCACGCCGTCAAAACGCGACAGGTTGGACGATGCCTCCGCCGGCGCAATCACGTAATAGGCGGGAATCGACAGGTGCGTGTTGGGCAGGGAAATCTCGACGATTTTCGCGCCCAGTTTTTCGTATTCGCGAATCGCATCCTGCACGCATTTTTCCACGCCCGCATCCAGGCCCGCGCCGAAAAATTCCTTCGGCAGGCCGATGCGCAAACCGTCCAGCGAGTTGTTCAGCGTTGCAGTGTAATCTGGCACTTCAATGTTGGTGCTGGTGGAGTCCCGCTCGTCAAAGCCGGCCATGGCATTCAGCAGCAGGGCGGCGTCTTCGGCGGTCTGTGCCATCGGGCCGGCCTGATCCAGTGACGACGCAAACGCGATCATGCCCCAGCGCGACACGCGGCCATAGGTGGGTTTCAAACCGGTGATGCCACTCAGGCTGGCGGGCTGGCGAATCGAGCCGCCGGTGTCGGTGCCGGTGGCGGCGGGGGCCAGGCGTGATGCCACGGCTGCTGCAGAACCGCCCGAGGAGCCGCCGGGAACATAGTCCGTATTCCACGGATTTTTCACCGCGCCGTAAAAACTGGATTCGTTGGACGAACCCATGGCGAACTCGTCCATGTTGGTCTTGCCCAGCATCACCAGGCCGGCGCTGTTCATTTTTTCCACTACGGTTGCGTTGTAGGGGGCAATGAAGTTGTCCAGCA
>JBMOPR010000547.1:8086-12655 GCA_049323075.1 Pseudomonadota bacterium | reverse complement strand
GCACGCCGGTCAGGCGCCCGGCCTTGCCGGCAGCGCGGGCAGCGTCGGCGGCGGCGGCCTGTTCCAGCGCCTGGGCCTCGGTCACCGTGATGAAGCTGTTCAACTGCGGATCGAAGCGCTTGATCCGGTCCAGGAAGTGGCGGGTCAGCTCAACGCTGGAAACCTGCCGGGTGGCCAGGGCGTCCGCCAGGCCATTGAGTGTCTTGTCATGCATGGAATGCGATCCTGTGCTGCTATGGGCGCGCTGCGGGGGCTTTATTCGATGATCACTCGATTACCTTGGGCACCAGATACAACCCGTCTTCCACGGCGGGGGCGATGCGCTGGTAATCGTCGCGGCGGTCGGTCTCGGTGACCACATCCGGCCGCAGCCGCTGTACGGCATCCGTCGGGTGGGCCATGGGCTCGATACCGTCGGTGGGAGCGGCCTGCAGCTGCTCGATCAGTTCCAGAATGGTGGACAGGCGCTGGGTGACGGCCGGGATCTCGGCATCCGTCACCTGCAACCGCGCCAGATGGGCGATTTTGGCTACGTCTTTCAGTTCCAGTGCCATGGGTGCTCCGGCGGTGGATTTTGGCGAAGGCCGTATGGTAGCAGAAAATGCTGCAGGCGCGATGGCGCGCGGCTTCGCGGGTGATTGCGGACAGGCCCGGCAACTGTCGGGAACTGTGACGAAAGTTGCGCCCCCCAACTTGCCGAACGGGTCACGCACTGATATTGTTCCCGCATCTTTCTATATGCGGAAACGGCTCCCGTTTCCCACTACTACAACCGCTCGATGGAAAGCCTCTTCCCCTATGTTTAAGCGTCTGCGCGGCATGTTTTCGACCGATCTGTCGATCGATCTGGGAACGGCCAATACCCTCATTTATATCAAGGACCGCGGCATCGTGCTGAATGAGCCCTCCGTGGTGGCCATTCGTTCGCAAAACGGACAGAAAAGCGTCGCCGCCGTGGGCATGGACGCCAAACGTATGCTGGGCCGCACGCCCGGCAACATCACTGCCATCCGTCCGCTGAAGGACGGTGTAATTGCAGACTTCCACGTCACCGAGAAGATGCTGCAGCACTTCATCCACAAGGTGCACGAGAACAGTTTCATTACCCCCAGCCCCCGCGTACTGGTGTGCGTGCCCTGCAAATCCACCCAGGTGGAACGCAAGGCCATCAAGGAATCCGCCCTGGGCGCCGGCGCCCGCGAGGTGTATCTGATTGAAGAAGCCATGGCGTCCGCCATTGGTGCCGGGTTGCCGGTGGAAGAGGCCAGCGGCTCCATGGTGGTGGATATCGGCGGAGGCACCACCGAGATCGCCATCATCTCGCTGAACGGCATCGTGTATTCCGACTCGGTGCGCATGGGCGGCGACAAGTTCGACGAAGCCATTGTCACCTACGTGCGCCGCAACTACGGCAGCCTGATCGGTGAAGCCACCGCCGAGCGCATCAAGCAGGAAATCGGCTGCGCCTTCCCGGGTCGCGACCTGCTGGAAATCGATGTACGCGGCCGCAACCTGGCCGAGGGCATTCCCCGTTCCTTCACCCTGAACAGCAGCGAAATCCTGGAAGCTCTGCAGGAGCCACTGTCCCAGATCGTCAGCGCCGTGAAAAGCGCCCTGGAACAGTCGCCGCCGGAACTGGCTTCCGACATCGCCGAGCGCGGCCTGGTGCTGACCGGTGGTGGCGCCCTGTTGCGGGATCTGGACCGTCTGCTGGCGGAAGAGACCGGCCTGCCGGTAATCGTGGCGGAAGACCCCCTGACCTGCGTGGCACGGGGCGGTGGCAAGGCCATGGAATTGATGGACAAGCGCGGATTCGATATCTTCTCGGTAGACTGAACCGGGTATATTCAAACCGCCACGGAAGCCGGCTCCGCCTTCACCTGCGGCCGGCTTTCGCGTTATCAGGCAGGCAGGATTTACAGGGAGCTGCGCTATCAAACCCATCTTCGGACAAAACACCGCCAATCGTGCCCGTCTGGTGATCGTCACGGTCCTGTCCTTCGTTCTCATCTTCATTGATCACCGCTTTCATTACCTCAAGCCGGTGCGCTACTCCCTGTCCGTCATCGTGGCGCCGGTGCAACTGCTGGCGGACATTCCGTCCCGGGTGGTGGAGTGGTCCAGCGAGAGCGTGCGCAGCCGTTCGTCCCTCGAAGAAGAGAATGCCCGCCTGCAGTCAGAAGTGCTGGTGCTGAACCGGCGGGTACAGAAGCTGGCGTCCACGGTGGCCGAGAACACCCGGCTGAAGGAGCTGATGAACGCTTCGGACGTGCTGGATGACCAGGTGCTGATCGGCGAAATCATCGGTGTCGATCCTGATCCGTACCGGCTGGAGGTGATTGTCAACAAGGGCAGCCAGGACGGTGTCTACGAGGGGCAGGCGGTGCTGGATGCGGAAGGCCTGATGGGGCAGGTGGTGGAAGTGGGTATGTTCACCAGCCGGGTGCTGCTGATCACCGACGTGACCCATGGCGTGCCGGTGCATGTGAACCGCAACGGGGTGCGGGCCATTGCGGTGGGTGCCGGTGATCTGGACCGTCTGAAGCTGATTCACGTGCCAGGCACGGCGGATATTGTGCGCGGCGACCTGCTGGTGAGTTCCGGTCTGGGCGGGCGTTTCCCCAAGGGCTACCCGGTGGGCGTGGTGACCGAGGTGGAGCATGACCCCGGCCAGCCGTTCCTGATCGTGTCGGCCCAGCCCATGGCCAACCTGGATCGCTCGCGCCATGTGCTGCTGGTGTTTTCCCAGGAGGGCCAGCAGTTGCCAACGCCACCGCTGGAAACCGGTAAATCCCCGGGGAAGAAGAGGGGAGCCAAACCATGATCACACAGTCCAATGCAGGAATCGGCCTGATCCTGTTCAGCCTGCTGGGTGCCTGCGTGCTGGCCATCATGCCGCTGCCGGAGTGGGCCAATGCCGGCCGGCCGGCGTGGGTGGCACTGGTGCTGATCTATTGGGTGATCGCCCAGCCCCACCGGGTGGGAGTGATCAGCGGCTGGCTGGCCGGCCTGATGCTGGATGTGCTGGCCGGCAACGTGCTGGGCCAGAACGCGCTGGCGCTGGCGGTGATTGCCTATACTGCCTATGTCCTGCACATGCGTATCCGGGCGTTTCCCATCTGGCAGCAGTGTCTGGCGGTGCTGGTGCTGGTGGGTATCTACATGCTGGTCAACCTGATGATCATGCGCACGGTCTATACCCCGCACTGGACCATGCTGTACTGGCTGCCGGTGCTGGTGTCGGCGCTGATGTGGCCCTGGGTGGTGATCGTGCTGGATTTTATGCAGGGCCGTGCTGGCCGGCATTGAGGAGCGCAACATGCTGTACCTGGCCTCGACTTCACCCCGGCGGCGGGAATTGCTTGCCCAGATCGGCGTGCAGTTCGACGTGCTGGCAGTGGATGTGAACGAAGATCCCCTGCCCGGTGAATCCGCTCTGGATTATGTGCAGCGGCTGGCGGCGGACAAGGCCAGGGCAGGTTTGCATCTGTTGCGGCAGCGGGGCCTGGACGGTGCGGTGCTGGGTGCCGACACCACAGGCCTGCTGGACGGGCGGATTCTGGTCAAGCCTGCCGGCCGTGATGATGCCATCCGCATGCTGCTGGAGATGTCCGGCCGCACCCACGAAGTGCTGACCGGTGTGGCGCTGGCCGGCAGCGGTGGGGGCAATTCGGCAGACGTGCAGGTGGCCTGTTCCCGCACTGCTGTGACGTTCCGGTCCATTGACGCAGCAGAAGCCGGCGCCTATTGGGACACCGGCGAGCCCGCCGACAAGGCCGGTGCCTACGGCATCCAGGGATTCGGCGCGGTGTTCGTCGAAGCGATTGCAGGCAGCTACACCGGCGTGGTGGGCCTGCCACTGTTTGAAACCGCGCAGTTGCTGCGGCAGGCCGGCATCCCGGTCTGGCAGCGTGCTGGCGCGCACAAGGGATGACGCATTCATGAGTGAAGAGATACTGATCAACGTCACCCCGATGGAAACCCGCGTGGCCGTGGTGGAAAACGGCGTCGTGCAGGAGCTGTTCGTGGAGCGAACTGCCAAACGCGGACTGGTGGGCAGCATTTACAAGGGCAAGGTGGCGCGGGTGCTGCCGGGGATGCAGGCAGCCTTCGTGGAAATCGGCCTGGAGCGGGCGGCATTTCTGCATGCCCGTGACATCTGGCAACCGGATCGCCCTGATGACAACGGCGACCACAACACGCCGAGCATTTCCGATCTGGTGGTGGAAGGCCAGCCCATCGTGGTGCAGATCACCAAGGACATGATCGGCAGCAAGGGCGCGCGGCTGACCACCCATCTGTCGATTCCCTCGCGCTATCTGGTGTACATGCCCAACACCGAGCACATCGGCGTGTCGCAGCGCATTGAAGATGTGGCCGAGCGGGAGCGGCTGCGTGGCATCATGGACCGCATCACCAGCGAGCGTGACGACATTCCCAAGAAAGGCTTCATCCTGCGTACCGCCGCCGAGGCTGCCGACGAGGAATCCCTGCGCCGCGACGTGGACTTTCTCTGCCGCCTGTGGCGCGCCATCAGCGAGCGCATGCTGAAGTCCAATCCGGTGACCC
>JBMOPR010000547.1:0-8076 GCA_049323075.1 Pseudomonadota bacterium | reverse complement strand
CGCACCCTGCGTGATGAAGTGCGGCCGGAAGTGGAAAAAATCCGCATCGATTCGCGCGAGACCCACGGCAAGGTGATCGAGTTCGTGCGTGAATATATTCCCGATATCGAGCCCCTGATCGAGCACTATCCCGGCGAGCGCCCCATCTTCGATCTGTACAGTGTCGAGCAGGAAGTGCAGAAGGCGCTGGCGCGGCAGGTGCAGCTGAAGTCCGGCGGCCATATCGTGATTGACCAGACCGAAGCGATGGCGACGATCGACGTCAACACCGGCGCGTACGTGGGCCACCGCAATCTGGAAGAAACCATTTTCAAAACCAATCTGGAAGCGACGCAGGCGATTGCCCGACAACTGCGTCTGCGCAATCTGGGCGGCATCATCATTATCGATTTCATCGACATGGAAGATGCCGAGCACAAGCGCCAGGTACTGCGGATTTTTGAAAAGGCCCTGGAGCGCGATCACGCCAAGACCAAGATCACGCAGGTGTCGGAACTGGGGCTGGTGGAGATGACGCGCAAGCGCACGCGGGAAAGTCTGGCGCGGGTGCTGTGCGAGGAGTGCCCCACCTGCAGCGGCCGCGGCATTGTGAAAACTCCCGAGACCGTGTGCTACGAAATCTTCCGCGAAATCCTGCGTCAGTTCCGTGCTTATGACGCCGAAGGTTTTCTGGTGATTGCGTCGCAGGCGGTGGTGGATCGTCTGCTGGACGAGGAATCCGCCAACGTGTCCGATCTTGAACTCTTCATCGGCAAGACCATCCGCTTTCAGGTGGAAGCGCAATATTCCCAGGAGCAGTTCGATGTGGTGCTCATGTAAGGGATGGCGGCAGTGGTAAAACGGGTTGCCACGGGGCTGGTGAAATGGTCGATCGGACTGGCAGTGGCACTGCTGGTTGTGCTGGCCGTACTGGTGGGGCTGGCGCGGCAGGTGGTGTACGAAATCGACAGTCTGCAGGCGGATGTGGCGCAGTATCTGTCGAACCGGACCGGAGTGGTGATCGATTTCGCCCATGTCAGTGGCAGCTGGAAGGGACTGGCGCCGCGTTTCCGGATTGAGCAGTTGAGCGTGCGGCGCTCGCCGGAGCATGAACCGGCGATCACCGCCCGACATGCGGATCTGGAAGTGTTGCTGTTGCAATCGGCGTTGTTGCTGCAGCCCCGGGTGCGGCTGACGGTGGATGGTCTTGTGCTTACCCTGGCAAAGCGTGACGGCCGCATGGTGGTGGAAGGGCTGGACGCGCCGCCGGCCAGCGACAGGCCCGCCACCGATTTCAACGCCCTGGCGGACCTGATTGCGGCGCAACCCCGATTGGCGATCAATGACAGCCTGATGACGCTGAAGGGGCTGTATGCGCAGGACGTCGCCCTGTCGGTGCAGAATCTGCAGATCGAATCCGGCAAGGTGCGGCGCTATGCCAAAGGTCGTGTCACGCTCAAGGGGCCCAGCAATCTTTCGTTCGATCTGAAGGCACAGATGCGTGGCAGTCTGCTGCGGGCTGGTTCGCTCACCGGTGATCTGTATCTGGATGCCGGCTTTGCCGACTGGCTGCCCTGGATTCCACCGGAACACCGGCAGTTCAAAACCGCCACGCTGGAGAGCCTGCAGGGCGGCAGCGAGAGCTGGCTGAAACTCAAAAACGGCCGTGTGGTGGACGCCACCAGTCGATTCACCCTGCACGATTTCAACCTGGCCAGCGGCAACGAAGTGCAGCCGCCGCGCATCAAAACGCTGTCGGGGGTTGGCCGCTGGCAGGAGGCAAGCCCCGGCAACTGGACCCTGGCACTCCACGATCTGCGCATGGTCACGCCCAGTTTCGTCTGGCAGCCCAGCGAACTGCGCGTGTCGGCCACGGCACTGGGCGCGGATGACAACCGCTTCGCCATCGCGCTGGACGATGCCGACATCACGCCCTGGCTGAACTATTTTCTGGCGCTGCAACCGGAGGAAGGCACGCTCTATCGCACACTGAAAGAGCTGCGTCCTGCCGGCAAGCTGCACCAGCTGGCGTTGGCGGTGGAGCAGAAAGCGGGCGCCATTACTGACTATCGTTTCAGTGCCGATATTCGCCAGTTCAACAGCCGTCCCTGGGAAAAATACCCGGGTTTTCGCGATCTGGACATCAATCTGAAAGGCCGCCAGGGCAAGTTGCTGGTGAAGCTGGCGGATGATTACCTGGAGCTGAACTATCCCTGGCTGTTCCGCGATGTGCTGTCCCTCACCCGGCTTGATGGCAGTCTGCTGCTGAACCGCACCGACGCCGGGTTTGAACTGCAAAGCAGCCTGTTGCGGGTGCACAGCAGCGATCTGCGCAGTGCCACCCAGTTTTCCCTGCTGTTGCCGGCCGATACCACCCAGCCGCCGTTCCTCGCGCTGCAGTCCACCCTGCGCGATGTCGATGCCGAGAAAAAATCCCTGTACCTGCCGTTTGGTGTCATTCCACCGAAACTGCTGCAGTGGCTCGACGAAGGCATTCTGTCGGGACGGCTGGCGCGGGGTGACATTGTCGTGCACGGCGCACTGGGCAAGGACCATGCCTCGGACCGCCGCCTGCTGCTGGGCTTCACTGTGCATGATGCCGCGCTGCGTTTCCTGCCGGACTGGACCGAACCGGTTAAAAATCTGGATGCCGATGTAATCGTGGACCGCGGCGCGGTGTATGGCGAAGCGGTGCAGGGCGAGTATTTCCAGCAGGTATTGCAGTCCGCGCGGGTGACCGTGCCACCGGTACCGCAGGGAGCGCAGCATCTGCTGCAGGTTCAGGCGCTGACTGCAGGACGTGCCGACACCGGTTTTGACGTACTGCAGACCACTCCCCTGGCCAAACTCGCCGGCCCCATCATCCAGGACATGGAGGTTCAGGGTGACATGACTGTGGATCTTGACCTGGCAGTGCCGCTCGACAAGGGCCCGCGCAAAACCGAAGTCGACGTGGATGTCGCGCTGCGTAATGGTACCTTCGATCTCACCAGCCAGAAGTTGCAGGCAGTGGATCTGAACACCGATGTGCACTTCGATCTGGAACATGGTTTGTCGGCGCCGGCGCTGCGCGGGCAGTCGTTCGCAGGTCCGCTGACCGGCAAGCTGGAAACGCGCAAGGTCCGGCAGGGCGGCCAGACCATCGTGCTGGGATTGCAGGGCAAGGCCCAGGTGAGCGCGCTGCAGGACTGGCTGCACCTGTCGCTGCTGCAGCCGCTGTCCGGCGCACTGGATTATCAGGTGGACCTGCAGGTGCCCACCGGCGAAGCGAAAAAACACCTGCACGGCTATCTGAATGTTACCTCGCAACTGAAAGGCACCCGCATCGATCTGCCGGCGCCCTATGGCAAGAGCGCCAAGGCGCGGCGCGAATTCCGCGTCTGGCAGTCGATGGATCGCGAGCCGTCCCTGTTCAGCGTGCGCTACGACGATCTGTTTGAACTGTCGCTGCAGCGACGCCAGGGGCAGGTGAGCAAGGGTGTGCTGACACTCGGTGGGCAGAAAGCCGTGTTGCCGTCTGACGATGTGTTCCGGGTGGAAGGCAACCTGGGGCGGTTCGATCCGGCAGAATGGGAAACCGCACTGGCGGGCATTCGCAAGGCGTCCGGGCAGTATCAGGAAAACGTCGATTCCACTCGCCTGGCATTGCTGGATTCGTCACGGCTGACCATCAATGAGCTGATTCTGGGTGAAAATAACCTCGGCGCGTTGAGTATCGATCTGCAGCGACAGGGCGGGGATTGGCGCCTGGGCCTGAGCAGTAATGCTATCGCCGGTACGGTGCAACTGCCGCCGCACGTTTTCAAGGGGGCGGGCGCCTTCACGGCGGCAGACCGGCCGGTGCAGGTGCAGCTGGATCATGTGCGGTTGCCGAAAAAGGAATTGCCGGAAGGTGCACCGGAACCGGAATGGGTGCCCAGCAGCATTTCACCCCTGGATCTGCCCAATGCCCGCGTTTTGATAAAGGACCTGCAGGTGGGCGATGGCAGCTTTGGGCGCTGGGCACTGAGTTTGCAGCGCACGCCGCAGGGTCTGCAACTGAATGATATCGACGTGTTCATGCGCAGCGTGCAGCTGAAAGCCAAAGGCGACTGGACCGATATCGGGGGTGTGCGTACGACGAAAGTGCTGGGCAGTTTCACGTCCAGCAACATTGCCGACGTGATGCGTGACTGGGGCACCGAACCTTCCATGAGTAGCCACAAAATGACCGGCAATCTCAACCTGAACTGGCCCGGAGCTCCGTTTGAGTTTTCTTTGCGGCGTGCTGGTGGCGCGTTCGACGTCGATCTGCAGAAAGGTGCCTTCCTCAACGTCAAGTCCGGTGTGGTGGGCAAATTCTGGGGCGCGCTCAATTTCGAAACACTGCTGCGTCGGCTGCAGCTGGATTTCAAGGATCTGAGTGAGAAGGACATGGTGTATGACCGCATCCAGGCCAGCGCCAATCTTGATCGCGGACTGATGCATGTGAAGGACGTCAGCCTCGACAGCCCTGCCATCAAACTGCAGACCAGCGGCGATATCAATCTGCACACCGATCAGCTGGACATGGTGATGCGGGTGACGGTGCCGGTGACGCGCAATCTGGTGATTCCGGCAGCGGCTATCGGCGGTGTGCCGGCAGGTGCCGCCGCTTTCGTGATCGAGCGCATGCTGGGCGACCAGTTCGACAAGCTCACCACCCTCAAATACAGTGTGAAGGGTGGATTCGACGATCCCAAGGTGGAAATCGTGAACTCGTTCAATCTGATTCCCAGCCAGGTGCGCGACGCAGTGATGGGCAGTGACAAGGCGCCGGCACCGGGCACCCCGTCGCCGGCAGTGCCGCTATCCCCCGCTGTACCACCCGCTGACAATTCCGGAGCAACCCGCCCATGAAAACCATTGTTGCCGCGCTGCAGATGGTCAGCACTTTCGATGTCGACGCCAATCTGAAATCCGCCGAACAGTTATTGCGACAGGCAGCGGACCAGGGTGCGCAGTTTGCCGCGCTGCCGGAAAATTATGCTGTGCTGGACAGCGACAACCTGTGCCGCTGGGGCGATGAGGAAACCCGCACGGGCGTGTTCACCACATTTCTGGCGGAGCAGGCGCGGAAATGTAACCTCTGGATTCTGGGCGGCACCATTCCCAAGCGCACGCTGGCGGACGGCAAGCCTGTGCCAGGCTGGCGCGTGCGTGCAGCATCCATTCTGGTGAATCCGCAGGGTGATATCGTGGCGCGCTACGACAAGATGCACCTGTTCGATGTGCAGGTCAGTGACGCGCAGGGCCAATACCGCGAATCTGCCACCATTGAGCCGGGCAATGTGCCCGTGCTGGCGACCACGCCATTCGGCAAGCTCGGCATGACCGTCTGCTACGATCTGCGTTTTCCCGAACTGTTCAGCCTGCTGCAGCGGCAGGGCGCGGATTTTTTCACGGTGCCGTCGGCGTTCACCTGGCGCACTGGCGAGGCCCACTGGGAAATTCTGCTGCGGGCCCGCGCGATTGAAACCCAAAGCTACATCATCGCGCCGGGGCAGGGTGGCGTGCACTCATCCAAGCGGACGACATGGGGCCATTCCATGATCATCGATCCCTGGGGCATGGTGCTGGGGGACAAAACGGAAGCCGGCCCCGGCGTGGTGCTGGCGGAGATGGACAGCGAATTGCTGCAGAGCGTGCGCAACAGCATGCCGATCGCGCAGCACAAACGATTTCAGGTGGTGAGCAAACCATGATTTCCCGCATCGACGATCGTCTGGCCATTGCGCAACAAACCCTGTGGCAACCCAGCGCGCTGGACACCCCGCGACTCACACGCGTGCTGGAACAGATGCTGGCGCGCGGCGCGGACTATGCCGATCTGTATTTTCAGCGCGGCGTCAGCGAATCCTGGAGCCTGGAAGAAAGTGAAGTGAAGGATGGCAGCTACAGCGTCAGTGGCGGCGTTGGCGTGCGTGCACTCAGTCAGGAAAAGTGCGGCTTTTCCTATTCCGATCAGATTGAACTGAATGCCATCGAGCAGGCGTCGCAGGCGGCAGCATCGGTGGCGCAGGGACAGGGCGGTGTGATTCAAACCATTGCACCGCGCCAGACACCCGCGCTGTATGTTGGCACCAATCCGCTCGACACGCTTTCCCGGGACCAGAAAGTGCAATTGCTGCAGCAGGTGGATCAGCTGGCACGGCAGGCCGATCCGCGCGTGATCGATGTCAGCGTCACGCTGGCGGCTTCCTTCCAGACCATTCTGGTGCTGGCCAGTGACGGCACGCTGGCGGCGGACGTGCGTCCGCTGGTGCGTCTGAGTGTGTCGGTGATCCTGCAGCACAACGGCCGGCGCGAGCGCGGCAGCTGCGGTGGCGGTGGTCGTTGCGGTTATGAACTGTTTGATGCGGACACGCTGAGTTTTTACGCCCGGGAAGCGGTGCGCATGGCGCAGGTGAATCTGGAAGCCGAAGCGGCACCGGCCGGCACCATGCCGGTGGTGGTGGGCGCGGGCTGGCCCGGCGTGCTGCTGCACGAAGCGGTGGGGCACGGGCTGGAAGGCGATTTCAACCGCAAGGGTACCTCGAATTATTCCGGCCGCATCGGCACGCCGGTGGCTTCGCCACTGTGCACCATCGTGGATGACGGCACGCTGCCGAATCTGCGCGGCTCTTTATCCGTCGATGATGAAGGCACGCCCACCCATTGCACCACGCTGGTGGAAAAAGGCGTGCTGCGCGCCTATCTGCAGGACAAGCTCAATGCCCGGTTGATGGGGCATCCCCTCACCGGCAATGGCCGACGCGAATCCTACGCGCATCTGCCCATGCCGCGTATGACCAACACCTACCTGCTGGCCGGGCAGGACGATCCGGCCGACATCATCCGGTCAGTAAAAAAAGGGTTGTATGCGGTGAATTTCGGCGGTGGCCAGGTGGATATCACCTCGGGCAAATTCACCTTCGCCGCCAGCGAAGCCTATCTGATCGAGGACGGCAAAATCACCCGCCCGGTGAAAGGCGCGACACTGATCGGCAATGGCCCGGAGGCGCTGTCGAAAGTGTCGATGCTGGGCCATGATCTGGCGCTGGACCGTGGCGTTGGCACGTGCGGCAAGGAAGGCCAGTCCGTGCCGGTGGGCGTGGGCCAGCCGACACTGAAAGTGGATGAATTGACGGTGGGTGGAACGCGCTGAACCGGCGCGTATCAGAGATTGCTGAGTTCCCGCAGATAGCGGAACAGCTTGCGGCCGTGGGTGTTCTCGGGCTTTTCCGGGTGAGCCAGATTCTGGTCCCGTTCCTTCTTCGCGTTGCGCACCAGTTGACGCAGCTTGGGTGAATCCACATCGGGAAATTTCGCGATCACCTCGCCAATGACATTGTTGTCGCCTGTGATCAACGCATCGCGCAGATTTTCCAGATCATGAAACTGCCGCGTGTTCAGTGAATGCGCATTCTCGAATTCCTTGATCCGCGCTTCGATGGTGGCCGTATCCGCCTCGCGGATGATCTTGCCGATGTACTGCTTGTGACGGCGCAGCGCCTCCGAGTTGCTCTTGATGCGCTTGCCTTCCTCCACCGCGGCTATCAGCTTGTCGGTCAGCGGCAGTTTTGCCAGCTGCGCGTCGGACAGATACAACAGCTTCTCGCCCACCTTCTGCAGGTGCTCGGTTTCGCGTTTGAGCTGGCCTTTGCTGGGGGGGAGGTCCTGGTTGTCGTCGGGGTCGTTGTAATCAATCATGAAGGATCGTTGTGGCTGGTTAGGCTGGGGAAATGGCCTGCCATGATACCACAGGGGGAGGGGTTTGGCCGCCGCAATGGCCCTGCAGGGAAACCGCTACCCCCGGCTGACCGGCATAGGCTGTTTCCCGCTTGTCTGTGCCCGGGAAGGCCTTTATTCTCGTGGCGCGGCGCGCGGAGTCTGGCTCCGTAGTGGCATTGCCGTTCCGATACGAAATGGAACAGGCGGACGAGCAGCGGGGGCTGCTGGGTACAGTGGGGACAACGGTCTGGTATGGGGCGGTGACCGCAGCCGGGCGTTGCTGATGAATTCGTTGATAGACCTTATCAGGAGTGGCAATGGAAAGCAGACGCGACATGGCTGGGATCTGGCCGGGACGGACATGGG
>JBMOPR010000546.1:0-13695 GCA_049323075.1 Pseudomonadota bacterium | reverse complement strand
TCCAGACTGGCCCTCGCGGTTCAGCCCTTGCCATTCGCTAGTAGTTTCCGTTTAATGATGACTAAACGGTGATCCTCCTACAGGGGACTTTCACCCCATTAGTTTATGCCCATGCCGGGCGTACCAACAAGGAACACCAGGATTCGCGCAAGATCATGATTCCGCCGCTGGTGGCCACCCGCCTGCGCGACCGCGCGGCAGTGATGCATGAACTCACCACGCGCCACATCAATGCGATGAAACCCGGCGACACGTTCGACATGCCGCGCCTGATCGGCGACATCACCCTGGATATCGCCTGCTACACCCTGCTGGGCCTGAAGGAAGGCCCCAAGCTGCAGCGTTACCGCGAACTGATGCTGGCATGGATCGGCGCATCCACCAACGACACCATGTTCACGCTGGGCAACCTTTGGGGCGCGCCGCGTTTCCGCAGCATGCTGCACCGCGCCTATCTGAAGAAAACCGCGAAAAAGGATTTCGGCAAAGGCAAAAAAGGCTGGCTGCCCTGGAGCCGCTCGGTGGAGCTGAAAGCGCAGCTGGCTGACCTGATGCGGCAGGAAATCCACGCCGTGCGCGCCAGTGGCGACACCACGCGCACCGATCTGATTGCCACCCTGTCCCGCGCCACCTATGACGACGGCGAACTGCTGCCGGAAGAACGCATCATTTCCGAAAGCATGGGCATGCTGGTGGGCGGACACGACACCAGTGCCGCCACCGGCGCCTGGTTCATGCTGTGGTTATTGAAGCGGCCGGATGTGATGCAGAAGATGCGCGAGGAAGTGCTGGCGTGTGTCGCGCAGGAAGGCCACTTCGATCCACTGAAAATCGTCGAGCTGCCCTATCTGAACGCGTGCCTGAATGAATCGCAGCGCCTGACGCCTTCCGCCGTGGGCACCATGCGTCATCTGGTGGGTGAAACCAAGATCGGCCCGCTGACCCTGCCGGCCAAATCCAACGTACTGGCGGGCGCTTACCTGATTCACCGCCGCAAGGACGTGTGGGGCGAAGACGCGGAAGAATTCAAACCGGAACGCTGGCTGGCCGGCATCAAGCCCGGACCGTTCGAATTTTTCCCGTTCGGCGGCGGCCGTCGCGCCTGTATCGGTTCCAATCAGGCACGCCAGCAGTTGCGCATTCTGTTCGCAGAATTTGCACGGCGGGTGGAGT
The DNA here is from genome assembly GCA_049323075.1 of Pseudomonadota bacterium. Classification (GTDB taxonomy): domain Bacteria; phylum Pseudomonadota; class Gammaproteobacteria; order Pseudomonadales; family Ketobacteraceae; genus Ch67. The sequence continues at coordinate 12,522 of JBMOPR010000546.1, read as the reverse complement.
TCACGTCAAAGTTCGCCAACAACGATGTATGGCCAGGCCAGCGCCAGGTCAGTGGCCAGACCGAGCCGGAAGGCGGCGTGCCGGTGACCGTGAAGAAAGTGTGGCCGGAGAATACGGGCTATCCGGTGCCGGTGGTGGCACAGTCCGCCTGATAGGCTGTTAATCGCCAAGCGGCTGCAGCGCCGGCCCGATTTCCGGTAAGGGGATCGGCCGGGACTGCAGCATTTTTGACGCCAGCTCTTCAGGCATCATCCGGCTTTGGTCTATGGTGCGAGCCGGTCCATTCAATTGTCCCGTCTTCACTCATCTGCGATTTTGTCTCCGCCGATTTGTTACCGCGCGCGGCCAACGCGGGTGTCGCGCTGCTGTTTTCCACACCGGTATTCTGCGCGGCGCGTTCGCCAGCTGCAGTTCTGGCATCCGGTTTTGAATCCGGTTTCGCTACTGGTTTCGCTGCCTGCAGCAATACCGCATTGTCCACCATGAATTCCCGTGCGCCGCTGAAGCCCAGTTTCAGATACCAGTTCAGGGTGGCTGTCTCGCACAGTTTTTCCACTTCGACGAACAACACCGATGCCGGCAGCTCGCATTGCAGCAGGCCGCGCTCGCCCGCATTTTCCGCGTTGGCAATGCGTTCCAGATCTGCCGGATGGGTATCCCAGTGGCGGGTTTCCTCCACCTGCAGATCATCTTCGATTTTTTTCAGCAGGCCCGGGCTGAAACCGTTGGCGATCTCCAGTGTCGCTGCCGGCAGGTTGCGCAGCATTTTGTCCTGTTCATGCAGGCCCTGGAACGTGGTCTGGCGCGCCTGACTCCAGGCATATCCCATCCGGCGCAGCGCCAGCGTGCCCGCGCGAAACTGCGCACTGCCCACCACCCGCGCCTCATAAAGATCGGCATCAAATTCCATCTGCTGCGACATGGCATTGGTCAGGCGCACATTGAGTCTGTACAGATTCTGGAACAGCAGCCGCACCAGTTTCAGCAACCAGTCGGTGACGAACAGGCTGACCTGTGCGATCTCGTTGTCGAACTGTTCCTGCCAGCGCTCCAGCCGTTCCGTCCAGACATCCTGGCCGTAGCCGCACTGCCACAGCCAGTGGCTGACGGTGTTGATCCAGATATAGGCCATCATGGAAGAGCGTTGCGAAAAGTGGCCGAATTCGTGCGCCAGTACGCCCATGAACTGCTGCACGCTGGTGCCCATCACCAGGGACATGCCAATGACCAGTTTGAGTTCGCCTTTCGCCAGACTGGCCATGCCGTGCACCGGGCCGGCCGCGGCATTCATGTCGGGAATCACTTCAATGAACTGCGGCGCCGGCACACCGATGGCGGCCGTCATTTTTTCAATCAGCCTGTAAAAACGTGCGTGTTTTTTGCGATCCAGCACGTACGGTTTGGGCGGCTTGCCCTGGGGCCACAGCGGGTACAGCAGAAACAAAATCAGCACCGATCCTGCCACCGCCGGTACCACCCAGGACAACGCCCCCAGGAACAGCAGAAATTTGCCGTGCCACTCGATTCCGCCAAACAGCAAGCCATGGCCGCTGCTGAAATACCAGACCAGCGCCCACACCGACAGCACGATCAGCCCCACGTAGATCAGCGGCGACACCAGCGAGGTCGCCGCCGCGATGGCAAAGGATTTCTGGTAGTCGCGGGTCAGCGTGGTGGGCGCGATGGGCTGGGCGAAGGTGGATTCCAGTAATGTGAACACCTCGTCGGCCTGGCTGCGCGCGGCGTTCACCTGCGGCGCATGCTCCACTTCATAGGCTTCGATTTTCACCAGCAGCCCGGCCTCGGTGAATTTTTCCAGATACGCCAGCGCTTTCGGATTATCCAGATCCTTTTTGATGACGAGCGGCTTCTGCAGCAACATGGCCGCCTGCTCAGCCTTCATGCCGATACGGGCCAGACCCTGGATCACATCCTGCGGCACTTTGCCCTTGACGGGCGCAGCCCGGGAAACAACGCGGTATTGCTTAGGCATGGTTCAGGCTGACTCCAATCAGGCCGATTCGCCGACTTTGCGTGCCATCTCGTCGGTGGCACGCACCAGGGCATCGATGATGCCCGCTTCCGCCGCCGAGTGGCCGGCATCGCGGATGATCTGCAGCTCGGAATTGACCCATTCATGATGGAGATCAGTGGCATTGTCCAGCGGGCAGATCATGTCGTACCGGCCGTGCACGATCATGCCCGGAATGTGCTTGATGCGATCCATGTTACGCAGGATCTGGTTTTCCTCCAGGAAAGAATGGTGCTTGAAATAATGCACTTCGATCAGCGCCAGGCTCACCGCCGTGTGGGTATCAGTGAAATGGTCCAGCACATTGTTGTTGGGGCGCAGCGTCGCGCAGTGTCCTTCCCACGCAGACCAGGCTTTCGCCGCCGACATGCGCTGCAGATCGTTGTTGCTGTGCAGCAACTTGTCGTAGGCAGCGATCAGATCGTTGCGCATGTTTTCCCGCACCGGCTTGATCAGATCGGTCCAGGCATCGGGAAAAATGCGATTGGCGCCATCCTTGTAAAACCAGTCCAGATCTTTTTGCCGGGACAGGAAAATTCCGCGCACGATCATGCCGCGCACGCGCTCCGGATGCGTCTGCGCATACACCAGCGCCAGAGTGGAGCCCCAGGAACCACCGAACAGAACCCAGTCGTCGACCTGCAACTGCGTGCGGATGGTTTCGATATCGGCCACCAGATGCTGGGTGGTATTCAGTTCCAGACAGCCATGCGGTGTGGAGCGGCCACAACCACGCTGATCAAACAGCACGATGCGGTATTTCTGCGGATCGAAAAAGCGGCGGTGATAGGATTCGCAACCGGCACCGGGGCCGCCATGCAGGAACAGCACGGGAATGCCATCCGGGTTGCCGCATTCCTCCACGTGCAACACGTGCGGCGCGTCCACATTAATCTTGTGTTCTCTGTAGGGTTTTATCTCAGGATACAGAACCTGCATCGAGCGGTACTCCTCACGGTCAATCCGTTAACTGTAGTTCATTGATACCGCTAGAGAAAGCCGATACGCCCCCGAATTCCGGTGCAGCCGGGCCCCGCCGCGAAAAAGGTCTACAATTTCCGAGTAGTGTCCAATACCTTGAAATTCAAGTACTCACCTCATGATTGGAACCACGGTTTTCCCGATTCTGCGCAGCGGTGGCATCGCGCTGTTGTGGCTGCTTGTTCTATGCACGCTCTGCGCCGTTCAAGCGCGCGCCGCTGCAGAAGAACTGGTCGACCTATCGACCACTGGCGACTACTACCCGCTGGGAGGTCATCTGGTTTATCTGGCGGACCCCGACAACCGGCTGACGGCGGCCGACATTGTCGCGCGCGCGGATCAGCTGGCGTGGACACCGGCAGCAGATGCCGTTCCCAATCTGGGCCTGCAGGCCCCGCCACACTGGTTCATGGTGCGGCTGGGCAATTCCGCGCAACAGGACTGGCATGGCCTGCTGGAAATGTCATACACCATGATCGACGTGCTGGATGTTTATATCGAGCACCGGCAACAACTGGTGAAGGTGGCGGAAGTGGGCGACCGGCGTCCTTTCAGTAACCGACTGCTGGCCCACCGCAATTTCCTGGTGCCCGTTACCGTTCCGGCCGGCGACTCCGTGCGCATCCTCATGCTGGGCGAGTCGGCCGGCGCGCTGAAATTTCCCCTGGACATCTGGCGCATTCCCGCGTTTTTCCAGCACGACCAGCGGACGCTGGCACCGCAGATCCTGTTTGTGGGAGTCATGCTGGCACTGGCGCTGTACAACTTCTATTTGCTGCTGGCCACGCGGGACTGGAACTATTTCTGGTACGTGCTGAGCATCGTGTCGATCAGCTTCGTGGTGACGAGTTTCCATGGCATCCTGGCGCAGTATGCGTGGCCGGAAACGCCGGCGCTGAACAATCCGGTGCTGGTGGCCTCCATCAGCACCAATATCTTTGCCGCCACGATCTTTGCCTACCGCTTCCTGGATCTGAAGCGGTTTCCCGGGTGGGTGGGCGGAATGTTTCTGGCGCACAGCGCAGCCGGCGTGCTGGTGTTCGTGCTGAACCTGATATTGCCGTATGGAACCACTATCAAGCTGGCCGCGCTGTTTTCTGTCACCGGCGCCACGATGGGTATCTGCACCGGCAGCTGGCTGTGGTATCGCGGGGAAATTCTGGCGCGGTTTTACACGCTGGCCTGGTTCCTGCTGCTGGCGGGCAGTGTGGCCATCACCTTCACCCATATGGGTCTGCTGCCCAGCATTCTCCTCTTCACCCACGGCCAGCAGATCGGCGCAGTGGCCGAGGGCCTGCTGCTGTCGTTCGCACTGGCCTACCGCATCAACATGGAACGGCAGCAACGTTTTCAGGCCCAGGCGCAGCTGCTGAAACTGCAAACCGAAACCAACCTGGAGCTGGAAAGGAAAGTGCAGGAACGCACGGCGGAACTGCTGGAGGCTAACCAGAAACTGCAGGAATCCTCCGCCACCGATGGCCTGACCCAGGTGAAGAACCGGCATTTCTTCGATGAGAAGCTGACCCACGAGTGGCAAAAGAATTCACGGGCCAACAGCCAGATCAGTCTGCTGATGATCGATGGCGACCACTTCAAATCCGTCAACGACAACCACGGTCACCTGTGTGGAGACGCCCTGCTCAAACACCTGGCGGCACTGTTCACTAAATCGGTCAACCGCACAGGTGATTTTGTGGCGCGCTATGGCGGCGAGGAATTCTCCATCCTGCTGTGTCACACCGATCTTTTCGGCGCCGCCACGGTAGCCGAGCGCATTCGCCAGAAAGTGGAAAACAATCCACTGGAATGGCAAGGGAAGGAAATCCGCTTTACCGTCAGCATTGGCGTGGCGAACCAGATCCCCAGCCGCGACTGCGATCCGAAATCACTGTTGCAGGACGCCGACTCTGCCCTCTACAAGGCCAAGCACGCCGGGCGGAACCGGGTGATGCTGTTCACCCGCAAAACATCGGCGTCCGGCACCATCACTGACATCATTCCGTTCCAGTGAAGTCGCCTGTTTCTGAAACGTCACTTTTTGTCAGTGACGGCATGTACGTGATGGCACAGCTGCTCAGACAGCCCGGGCTGCCTGCCGCCGCAGCAGCGCGTAATACAGCACCGGAATCACCACCAGCGTCAGCAGTGTGCTCACGAACAGGCCGAACACGAGACTGATCGCCAGACCGTTGAAAATCGGATCATCCAGAATGAAGAATGCCCCCAGCATCGCTGCCAGCGCGGTGAGGATGATGGGCTTCGCCCGCACCTGCGCCGCGCGCACCACCGCATGCTCCAGCGAATTGCCCTGCGCAATCGCCTGATTGATGAAATCCACCAGCAGGATCGAATTGCGCACGATGATGCCAGCCAGCGCGATCATGCCGATCATGGACGTGGCGGTGAACTGCGCCCCCAGCAGCGCGTGGCCGGGCATGATGCCCACCAGCGTCAGCGGAATCGGCGCCATGATCACCAGCGGCACCGCGTAGCTGCGGAACTGCCCCACCACCAGCAGATAGATCAGCACCAGCCCCACGGAATAGGCAGCCCCCATGTCGCGAAAGGTTTCATAGGTGATCTGCCATTCGCCGTCCCACTTCAGGCTGAACTGCTGCGGATATTCCGGCTGGGCGATAAAAAATTCTTCCACCCCCGCCGGCAGCTGGCTGCGAATGTCGAACAGGCCGTACAGCGGGCTGTCGAGTTCACCGGCCATATCCGCCGTCACGTACACCACCGGCAACAGATCCTTGTGGTGAATGGCCTTGTCGATGGATTGCTGTTGCGGCTGCAGGATATCGGCCAGCGCGACCATGCTGCCATCGCGGGCACGCACCTTGATCGACACCAGATCCTCGATCCGGGTTTGCTGCTGCAGCGGCAGTTTCAGCCGCACCGGCACCGGCATCCGGTCATGGCCCGTGTGCAGATAAATCGCGTCGCTGCCGCCCAGCGCAGCGGCAATGGCAGCCGCCGCATCGCGCTCGCTCACGCCCAGCATGGCCGCACGCTGGCGATCCACGGCCAGCACCCAGCGCCGGGCATCGGCCTCCACAGTGGAATCAGTATCGACGATGCCATCGGTGCCGACAAAAATCGCTTCCAGATCCCGTGCCAGAGAACGTTGGCTGGCGTAATCCGGACCGTACACTTCCGCCACAATGGGCGACAGCACCGGCGGGCCCGGCGGCACTTCCACGATCTTCACGTTGGCATTGAAACGCGCTCCGATCTGTTGCAGCGGCGCGCGCAGGGCCAGCGCAATTTCGTGGCTGCTGTGATCGCGGTGTGCCTTGTCCAGCAGATTCACCTGGATATCGCCCTGATGTGGCAGACTGCGCAGATAATACTGCCGCACCAGGCCATTGAAGCCGATGGGGCTTGCGGTGCCGCTGTACAGTTGCAGGTCGTCCACGGATTCCACTGTCACCAGATAATCCGCCAGTGTCGTCAGTACATTGTGCGTCTGTTCCAGCGGTGTGCCTTCCGGCATGTCCACCACGATCTGCAGTTCGCTCTTGTTGTCGAACGGCAGCATTTTCAGCACCACGTGTTTCGTCACGCCCAGCAGCACCGCCAGCGCAATCGCAATGATCAGACCGAAACCCAGCAGATAGCGGTTGCGGCGCTGGTTGCCGAGGAAGGGTTGAATCAGCCGCGCAAACAGCTTGCTGGCTTTGGCGTCCAGTGCAGACTGCGTTTCAACATGGCCGGCACCGTGCGTTTCGCCCGGAACACCCGCCCCCGTTTTCAGCAAGCGCGCACTCAGCCACGGCGTGAAGGTGAAAGCGATGATCAGCGACAGCACCATGCCCAGCGACGCGTTGATCGGAATCGGGCTCATATACGGGCCCATCAAGCCGGACACGAACGCCATCGGCAACAGTGCGGCAATCACGGTAAACGTGGCCAGTATCGTCGGGCCACCCACTTCGTCCACGGCGGACGCAATGCGGTCGATGAACAGCTTCGAAGTATCACCCAGATGGCGGTGAATGTTTTCCACCACCACGATGGCATCGTCCACCAGAATGCCGATGGAAAAGATCAGCGCGAACAGCGACACGCGATTGAGAGTGAATCCCCAGGCCCAGGATGCAAACAGCGTGGCCGCCAGTGTCAGCAGCACTGCGGCACCCACCACAATGGCCTCGCGCTTGCCCAGCGCCACCAGCACCAGCGCGATCACCGACAGGGTGGCGAAGATCAGTTTCTGGATCAGCTTGTTGGCCTTGTCGTTGGCGGTGGCGCCGTAATTGCGGGTCACGGCGATATTGACGCCCTGCGCAATCTGCGCCCCCTGCAGGCGTTCCACCTGCCGCAGAATCAGGTTGGCCACGTCGATGGCATTCTCGCCCGGCTTCTTGCTGATGGTCAGCGTCACCGCCGGCATATTCTGCGGGCTGGCCTTGTTGCGGAACGCGACGTAGTGTCCGGGATCGGCACCGGTCAGTTCCAGCGTCGCCACATCCTGCAGGTACACCGGATGGCCGTCGTGCAGCGCCACCACCAGATCGTTCAGTTCTTCCGGCCGCGATAAAAACGTTCCCGCTTCCACCGCAATCGCCTGATTCAGATTCACCAGATCGCCGGACTGGCGCGCAAAATGGCTGGCCTGCAACGCCATTTCCAGTTCTGCCACCGACAGGTTGTGCGCCGCCAGCCGCTGCGGGTCCAGTGTCACCTTCACCACTTTCTGGTCGCCGCCGATGGTGGTGATGTTGCGCGTGCCCGGCAAGCGTTTCAGTTCACTCTGCAGCGACAACGCCAGCTGGTTCAGTGCCAGTGCGTCCCACTGCGGCTGATCGCTCCACAAGGTAAGCGCCAGAATCGGCACGTCATCAATGCCCTTGGGTTTCACGATGATCTGGCCCACGCCGAGATTGGCCGGACGCCAGTCGAGATTGCCGTAAATCGCGTTGTACAGCCGCAGCAGGGCCACCTGCCGCGCCACGCCCACCTTGAACTGCACGGTGAACACCGCCATGCCCGGCTGCGACGTGGAATAGATGTGCTCCACCTGATCGATTTCCGCCAGCACCTGTTCCAGCGGCAAGGTCACCATGTTTTCCACGTTGGACGCGGACGCACCGGGGAATGGCACGAACACGTTGGCCATCGTCACATCGATTTGCGGTTCTTCTTCCCGTGGTGTGATCAGCGCTGCCATCACCCCCAGCAACAACGCCACCACCGCCAGCAGTGGCGTCAGCTGCGATCGCACGCTGCGGCGCGCCAGCGTGCCGGAAATGCCCAGCTGCTCACTCATGGCTTTCCGCTCCGGCCGGTTGCTGCTGTGACGATTGGGCCTGTGATGATGTACGCTGCAGCACGGCCTGCAGCGGATTCAGCACCACCACATCGCCGGCACTGAGGCCCGCGCTGATTTCAATCTGGTCGCCTCGCTGCTTGCCCACGCGCACATTGCGCAATTCAATCCCGGTCGCGGTCTGCACGTACACGGCACTCAGCTGGGAACGCTGCAGCAGCGCGCTGCGGGGAATCAGCAATTGCGCCTCTTCACCCAGTTCGAACGCCACTTTCACCCACTGCCCCGGCAGCAGACCGTGACTGCCTTCCGGCAGATTCAGGCGCACTTTCACCGAGCCGTTGAGTGCATGGGCTGCGGGGTATACCTGCACCTGGGCGGGCGCAATCAGGTTGCCATTACCGGGGTCCACCTGCGCGTTGGGCTGCATCCGCACCTGCGCGGCAATGCTCTGCGGAATATCCACCACCACCCGCAAATGGTCGGGATCGAATCCGCTCATCAGCGGCGTGCCCGGCGCCACGGCTTCACCCAGTTCAATGTGACGTTCACTCACCACACCGGCAAACGGCGCCTGCACGGTGGTGTAGGCCATCTGCTGCTGCGCGCGCCGCAGCGCACCCTCGGCGTTTTTCACCTGCGCCTCGCGGCTGGTCACGCGGCCCTGGGCCCGTTCCTGTTCCGCCTTCGACACCACGCCCTTGGCGAACAGGGCTTCGATACGCTGCAGTTCCAGCCGGTCCACATTCAGTCCGGCCCGCGCATCGGCCAATGCCGCCTGGGCCTGCTGCAGGCCACCCTGCTGGTCCTCGCTCACCAGGCTCAGTATTTTGGCGCCCGCCGGCACGGCATCACCCACATCAAACAGGATCTCTGCCACCCGGCCGCTGGTCTGGCCCGACACCGTGGCGGCGTTGATCGCTTCCACCTGGCCGTCGAACGGGCGCAGAATCGGCACGGTTTGCGGTTGCAGGGCCAGGGTTTGCAGATCGGCGGCCGGCAGCGCGGGCGCGGTGATCAACAGCAGAAATGGAAGCAGGTGGTGGTAGCGCATGAGAATTCCCGGGTGATGAGGATATGCCGCCGATCCGCGCAAGCAGCACAGACCGGCAACAACGGTTCACCCTGGAATATAGCCTCCAGGCAACGGACAAGGCTTGGCGGGGATCAATAAACGGCGCGGATCACAGCACCGATTCAAAACCCTCGAATTTCGGCGGACCCAGATAAATGCCCTTGGAATCGCCGGCGTTGGCGTGAGCCTTGCGGAAGGCTTCGGAGCGGGTCCAGTCCATGAAGGCAGCGGCGGATTCCCAGGTGGAGTGCGATGCAAACAGGGTGCACTCGTCGTCGCTGGGGCCCTGCAGCAGGTTGAAGGTTTTAAAACCGGGCACGGTTTGCAGGTGGGTGTCGCGGTTTTTCCAGATGGCAATGAAATCCTGTTCCCGGCCCCGCGCAATGCGGAAGCGGTTCATGGCAATGTACATGGTTGTCACTCATCAGTCATGGCATCAAAAGATTCAAAAAAACTCAATCACTCTCGCCCCAGAGGAATTCGTCGATTTCCTTCATCATGAACGCGTTGCTGCGCACGGTGCGGGCCACCGTTTCGGCGTCTGCGCGGGAATAGCCGCTGAGACGGAAGCTGGTGCTGCCCGCCGGGGTGCCGTCGTAGAACAGGTCCACCTGCAGAATCCAGTGGTCCGGCAGCTGCGGCACCGGTCGCAATTGCAGTGCCGCTTTCAGATTGCCTTCGAGCGGCGTGATCAGGTGAAAGGTTTCCATGGTCGGCGGGCTTTTTCAATGGCTGCAGTTATATGGCTGGCGTGGTTGGCACGGGGCCTAGCAGGTTGTTGAAAAACGTTACGAGCGCCGCAAAGACAAGGCAAAAATGGGCGAAAAACCGGAGTTTACAGATTGTAAATGAGGATTTTGAGCCCATTTTTAACGCAGTATTTGCAAGCGCAGTAGTTTTTCAACTGCCTGCTAGCCGTCCCAGCCTTCGTCGTCCATCGAATCGAAGCGGTTGTCGCTTTTATCCTGCTGCTTGCGCCTGAGAATATTCGTCAGCCAGGCTTCCGGCGTGCCGCGCAGTTGCGTCTGCAGCGCCGCCAGCAATTCCTCCACATCCGGGCCACCTTCCACTTTCAGCGGATTCACGCCCAGCGACACCAGCTGTCGCGTGGCCGAACCGCCAATCGATCCGCAATACACCACGTCCGCCCCCGCCAGCCACAGCAGTTTCGGCTTCAGCTTGTCTTCGTTGCCGTCCTTCTTTTCATAGCCGAACGACTGGTGCGCCACCAGCTCGGCATGGTCGGCATTCACGCTGTACAGGTAAAACGCCTGCGCCGAACCGAAATGCTGGTCGACGATATCGCCTTCCTGGGACGCAAACGCCACCAGCAGGGTGCCCGGGTCCACCGTTATCTCGGCGACGTTGCGAATGGCTGTCAGGGTAGTCATGGGATTCTCCTGGCTGTTGGTCAGACTTGTCGCGCTGGCGACCGCCATTTTGTCGGAAACCGCACAATGCGGCCGGCTCCGCCACCGTTCAAACAGTGGCGAAAATGCAGCAAATCTGTGGGTTTCCAGCGTGCTGCGCGGCGCCGGCAGGAGCATCCCGCCGGGCGCGCAACACACTTACAGGAGAGGATTTAGCAGGGAATGTGCCAGTGAAATACCAGCGAAAATCAGCCGAACTGGCAACGGCCGCCACCGCAGCCACCGGACATGCAGGGCGGCGCCACGGCATTTTTCAGGGCGGAACTTTTTACCACACCACCGGTGGTCAGCACTTTGGCAACCGGCGCGCTGTCCGGAATCGAATCGTCACTCAGATCCGCCAGCGCACGCAGCTCACCCCAGGTGGACACCGACACCGCCATCGGATGCTTCACTTCATAAACTTTGCCGTTGGCTTCGCAACGGTAATCGTAGGTGGGCATGAAAAAACCTCCTTAGAACAAAAACCCGGGCTATTTTGCCAGTATGGCCGACGCACCGACACCCTGAACAGCGACCCAGATCAGGTTTTCGGCTGCACCCGGCGCGCCCGCCACTGCTGCAGGAATCCGATCACCATCGGCAGCACCGACACCAGAATGATGCCGAACATCAGCAGGGTGAAATTCTGGCGCACCGCGGGCAAATTGCCAAAGTAATGCCCGGCATACACGAACAGCACCACCCACAGTACCGCCCCGACACAATTCAGCAGCATGAAACGGCGATGCGTCATGCTGCTCATGCCCGCCACAAACGGCGCGAAGGTGCGCACGATGGGCACAAAGCGGGTCAGGATCACCGTAACCGCGCCGTGCTTTTCATAAAAGGCGTGGGTTTTTTCCAGGTAATCGCGACGGAAGATTTTCGACTTGGGATTGGTGAACAGCCGCTCGCCAAAGAAATGGCCCACCGAGTAGTTCACCGTATTTCCCAGCACCGCCGCCACGATCATCAGCGCCGCCAGGGTATGCACGTCCAGCACGGTGCCCACGGTCAGCGCACCGGCAGCAAACAGCAGGGAATCGCCGGGCAGGAATGGCGTCACCACCAGGCCGGTTTCGCAGAAGATGATCACGAACAGGATCAGGTACACCAGGGTACCGTATTCGTTCATCATGGCCTGCAGGTGCTGGTCCACATGCAGGATGAAATCGATGGCCAACGTGATCAACTCCATGATTACCTCTTTTAGTGTGCGGAAATAGATGTCCATGCCCCGCATGAACGGGGGCGATGGTACCACGGTCATTTTGCCGTCAGCGACCCGGCCGCAGCAGGATTTGACGGGAACCGGTAAATCCCCTAAAAACACAATGGCACCATCGTACAGCAACTGTGATGATCCGCCACTTCCACCAATAACAACAAACCAGGAAGGTACCGTCCATGTGGAATCCCCGTCTGCTGGCCCTGCTCGTGCCGCTGTTAGTGTTGTCCGGCTGTAAATCCGCCCGCGAAACCGAACCGGCCTATGCCCTGGCCCAGCAGTGTGTGGCCATCCAGAATCCGGCCTCGGGCGCCTACCTTGCTACCGCCAGTGACAAGGCCTACCGTTTCAGCGCCGGCGGCGAGGAGCAGGCGGAAAAATTCTTCCTCAAACCCAGCGCCCTGGGCACCTTCCTGCTGTACGACCGCGAAGGCCGCTTCCTCAGCACCCAGCTGATCCACGTCACCCGCGATGCCACCGCGTCGCGGCGGGCGGAATGGCGCATCAACAAACTGGCGCTGT